>JAICND010000478.1 GCA_025929005.1 Acidimicrobiia bacterium | reverse complement strand
TGCGCGATCTGGCTAACCGACATTCGGGTGCCGAGTTGGTGTGGGCGCAAGAGGAGCCGGAGAACCAGGGTGCTTACCGTTTCCTCTGGCATCACCTCAGGCGGCTTTTCGGGGTCGAGCCGGTGTTTGCCGGAAGGAAAGAGTCGGCGGCCCCTGCCACAGGATCCTTCAAGATCCACCAGCGCGAACAGGAGGAGTTGATCCGCCAGGCCCTCGGGATCTAGCCGTTACTGAGCGGCGGAGTCCGTCGACTGGTCCATGACATAGATGGTGGCCCCACCCGGTTCCCGGTACGTGGCCATGAAGCCGCCGGGAATCTCTGAGACTTCGTCGATCACGGTGAGCGTCTTGGGACGGGTGGCGTGGAAGTCTTGGACGCTGTCGACGACGAAAAGGGGGCCGAAGGGAGCGTCGGGATCGTTAGCGTCGAGCATGAGCTGCACGTCGCTGCCCGGCAGAGCCAGAGCGACCGTCGTATCGCCTTCACGCCACACCTCGCTGAAGCCGAGGTCGCGGTAAAGGGCGAGCGAAGCCTCGAGGTCCGAGGTGGGGGCGAACAGGAATTCGAGCTTCATGGCACATCCTTGTGTCGAGGGTGACATAACTGGATTACGGTTGACCATAACGGCATTATGTAGGCATGCGCAAGTGGATTCCCATCTCGACTTCCCCCAAGGGCAGGTTGGCGCTCGCCGCGGTCAAGGACTTTGGCGCGCGGCCCTTTGAGGAGGTCACGGTCGGTGATCTGGCTGCTGCCGCCAGGGTCACCACCGGGGCCCTCTACCACCACTTCGGCAGCAAGCTCGGGCTTTATGCGTTCGTTCGCGATGATGTCGAACGGCGGCTGCTGGACCGCATGGAGGGCGCGGTAGCGGCCGGTGAGGAGTCGGATCGATCAGCGGCTGTGAAGGCCGCCTTGCTCGTCGGACTGGATTTCGCCGTTCGTGAAGGGTTTCTGCGCATTCTGGGAGACCCGCCCCGGGGTCAAGAACCCGACCGGCTGGCTGAGATGCTGACCGCCAGCACGGCCCCGGCGTCGCCCCTTCTCGGTCGGGTGCTGGCCGCGGCGTGGCGGGCAGCCTTGGCAGCGGTCGCCGAAGGCTCTGAGCCGGATCAGGCCCGGGCGGCACTCCTCGCGGTCGACCTCGACCTCCCCGACCTCTCGGTCACAGAGACCTAAACAGCGGGAGGAGGGACGTAGACGGCCTTGTGAAACTCACCACCGCGGACGTCTACTTCCCAAACCGAGCCCTTTTTGCAGTCGAAGGCCGACTTCAGAGACATTCCTCGCCGGGTCATCCAGTCGAGCAGAGCCGGAATCACATCGCCGTGCGTGGAGATGACAGCGTTCTGACCCGTCAACGACCTCACCAACTCCCGAGCCTTCTTGCCGACTTCTCCTTCCGCAAGTACATCCTCCACCTGGACGTCGAGACTCAGGACCTCGGCCAGCGGCATCACCGTCTGCAGGCACCGGACGTAAGGGCTGCTGTAGATCGCCTCGATCTGTCGATCGCGCAGCTGATCGACCAGGGCCTTTGATTGGGCCAGACCCTTGGCGGTGAGTGGTCGTTCGCGATCGTCACTCTCCCAGGACGAACGATCACCCGCTGCCGCGTGCCGGACAAGGAAAAGGGTCCCCGTGCCGAGAAGTGCCCGAACGTCGGTGCCTGTAACAAGATCGCGATCACGCTCGTAGGAGAGAAGTGTGGCGGCGGCCTCGGGGGAGAGCCAGGCGATTCGATCAACCTCGTCATTCGGCACGAAGCCTTGGGGACCTGTGGCCCGCATTGCGAACCATTGGACCACCTTGTCGCCATTGGTGGTGCGATAAGCGGACTCTCCCAGCGGTGCTATGACCCGAGTCGGTAACCCGGCTTCCTCGCGCACCTCCCTGATCGCCGCATCCTCGGCAGTCTCCCCGGCCT
>JAICND010000197.1 GCA_025929005.1 Acidimicrobiia bacterium | reverse complement strand
TGGGCCAGACGATGCTGGCGGCGGGGATGATCGACGATATCACCGGGTGGACTCTGTTGGGTCTGGTGGCAGGCCTGGTCGGCGCCGGTCGCCTCGAGGTCACCAACGTCATTGAGACCATGGCGACCGTGATCCTCTTCATCGTCGCCACGATGACCGTGGGCCGATTCGTCGTGCGTAAGAGCCTCGATCTTGTGCAAGATCGAATGCGCGGTCGCGACCGCCTGCTCACGCTGGTAGTGGTCTTGGCCTTCGGTTGGGGTGCTGTCACCCAGGCTATGCGACTGGAGCCCATCGTCGGAGCCTTCGCCATTGGGATCCTCTTCGGCCAATCCCCCCGTCTTCCCACCGATGTCCACAAGAAGCTCGAGGCAGTCGCACTCGGGATCTTCTCGCCGGTTTTCTTTGCGGTCGCGGGCCTCAAGATCGATGTGCGCTCGTTGACGGATCGGCGGTTGTTGCTCCTGACTGGAGCGGTCCTGGGAGTAGCCACGTTCGGGAAAGTTGTGGGTGCATATGTCGGAGCCCGCTACCTCAGCGGTCAGTCGCACTGGAATGCCCTCGCATATGGCGCAGGCCTCAATGCTCGAGGGGCCATCGGAATCGTGGTCGCCAGCCTTGGTCTCTCGTTGGGAGTTCTGACCCAAGACATTTTCACGATGATCGTGGTCATGGCGATCGTGACATCACTGGCGGCTCCGTTCGCCCTTCGGGCGATTCTCCACAAGATCCATCCCGAGGCTGGTGAACTCGAGAGGCTTCGCCGCGAAGAGGTGACCGAGTCGGGGTTGCTGGTGGACATTCGCCGGGTGCTTCTCCCTTTGCGCCCGCGCCACGATGTGGTGGCAGCCCCCCAACTCATCGAGTCCATCCTGCTGGGACGGCTAGGTCCGGGCAAGGGTCTGGCCGTCACGCTCTTCACGGTCTCGGGCCGGGAGAGCCGAACGGACGCAGTTCGATATCACTGGGAGGTTGAGCAGCTGTTCGCCTCCCGAGCCGAAGTCATGAGCAAAGTCGTCAACGCAGTCGATCCCGTGGCCGCCATCCTGAAGGAGGCAGACAGCGACTACGACCTCCTGGTGGTGGGGGCCACAGAGACCGACGCCACCGGCGAGACCCTTCTCGGCAACATCGTCGACGAGATCGTGCGCTTGGCGCCCATCCCATCACTGGTCGTGCGCGGCACGGATCACGACAACGACTGGAGACCAAGCCGGATTGTGGTTCCGACCGATGGCACGATCTCCAGCCGCCGGGCGGCGGAACTGGCCTTTGCCGTAGCCGACCCCGATGCAATCGTGACCATTGTCCACGTGGTGCCACGAGAGACCAGCGCAGTGAGGGCGGCAGCCGCTCTCTACGACCCAGCCAATCGTCTCGAAATCGGCCGACAGATCGCCACCGATCTGCGAGTCCTCGGTGAGTCCTTCGGAGTGGCGACCACTACCGAGATCAAGACGGGAGCCGAGCCTGAGGAGGCGATCCTCGAAATCGCTCGCCGGGTCGGAGCCGACCTGGTCGTCCTCGGCACCTCGGTCCGGGCCGGTTCCCGCCGTTTGTTCCTCGGGCCCAGAGTGGAGAGGATTCTGATGGCTTGTCCGTGCCCCGTTGTAGTACTGAACACCTAGGACGAGTCGTAGGTGGTGGGTGGTGGGTTCAGGAGGCCCGCCGCCTCCGCGGCGACGTTTCAAACTCACCACTCAATACCCACCACTTACTACTCCTCCACCAGCCAGGCGGCACCTCGCACCCCTGACGAATCCCCATGTACGTTGGGGACCAGCCTCGTACTGACTTCGTTGCCAAACACATAGGTGGACCAACGCTGGGGTACCAGTTCGTATATCTCAGTGACGTTGCTCATACCCCCGCCGGCAACAACGACATCGGGATCGAGTACGTTGATGATCGAGGCAAGAGCGCGCGCCAGGCGGTCGGCGTACAGATGAAGGGCGATATTGGCTTCCACGTCGCCTGACCTTGCCTCCTCGACGATCTGTGGAGCCGACAGGGCCCGGCCGGTGGTCTCACGGAAGTCGCGTTCGAAACCAGGCCCGGATAGGAACGTTTCGATGCATCCTCTCTTTCCGCAGTAGCACGGAACGCCCGGGAGATCAGGTGGCTGAGCCCAGGGCAGCTGGTTATGACCCCACTCGCCGGCAACCCCGTTGGGTCCCGACAGGGTCTTCCCATCAACGACGATTCCGCCACCGACCCCCGTTCCGATGATCACCCCCATGACCACCGCCGCGCCCGCTCCAGCTCCATCTCGAGCTTCAGAGAGCGCGAAGCAGTCGGCGTCGTTTCGCATCGCTACAGGCCGGCCGAGGGCGCGTGCGAGATCGCGGTGAAGAGGCCTTCCATTGAGGACGGTCGAGTTGGAGTTCTTGATGACACCGGACACCGGGCTGATCGCTCCGGGGGTCCCGATTCCAACCATCTCGGCGGTCGGGGTGGCGATCTCATCGACGCGGGCCACCAGGGCGACAATGGCCTCAATGATCTGGCGGTAGTCCCCCGACGGGGTTGGTACCCGCTGGCGTCCCAGCTCTGCCCCATCGGGCATCAATGCCACCGCTTCGATCTTGGTGCCCCCCAGATCGACTCCGACCCTGTTCACCAACAGTCCGCTTCTACCTGTCGGCGGCCGGATAGACGTCGCTCAGCAACGAGTTGAACTTGACCGTGGGCAGGAGCACCTGAGCGCCGGAGGAGGTGCGGAAGTTGCGCACCTCCACCGAAAAGCCCTTGACCCGATCGTCGCTGATACCCCTATATCGCCAGGCGGTTCTCACGACGTCGGCAAACGACCACCCATCGTCGAGCCGCACCCCAGAGGCCACCGCTCTCACCGTGTTGTCGAAAGACGTCAAAGAACCAAACGAAGAGACCTTGTTGGCCAGCTGAAACAGGATGTCACGCTGCCGTTCCTGGCGAGCGAAGTCCGATCCCCCCACCCCTCTCCACGTGCCATCGACCAACACCTCCATGTGCCGGGACCGAACCCAGGCCAGCGTCATGTATCCGTCGGCAGGGGCGCAACCCCCAGGAAGGTTGAGTCCGGACTTGAGATCGCGGGCGGGGTTGTCGGTGCAGATGGTGGTTCCGCCCAGCGCCTCCACTACCGCGGCAAAACCATCAAAGGTCACCCGAGCCACATGGTCGATCTCAATGCCGGTGTAGGTCTGGACCATCAGCGCCATCAATTCGGTGCCGGATGCGAAACCCCGGCATCCGCCCAGCCCTGTGTTGAGCCGGCTCCACCCACCGGAACAGGGATTCTTCACGTAGAGATCGCGGGGCAGTGAAATGAGGATCGGAGCAGAGCCATCGGTCGGGGCCAGGGCCAGGAGAACCACGTCGGCCAGCGAGCCACTGGCATCAGCCCCGAGCCCGAGATAGGCGTCGAACATGTCATCGGGCAACTCGGGGCTAAAGGCAGCCGCGTTGACAAAGGGCCTGCGGCCATAGGTCTGTTCGATTAGTTCGGCGATCTCGGATTCGATCGCAAGGGTGCTCAGGTCAAGCGCGGCGGCGGCGTCAAAGGCTTGCCTCTGCTCCTCGGTCAACTCAAGGATTGACTGCTCAACCTGGGCCGGAGTCCGGTGCGCTAATGCCGTTGCAGCTCGGACCGGGTCAAAGTCCTCGGTCGCTACGGCTGAATGGAGATCGCCCAGTCTGGTGAAGAAGAACAAAGCCGTGCCCAGCGCCACCCCGGCGATGACGATCAAAATCGAACGGATGGGATGTCGGGCGACGTAGGCGGCCAAGCTTCCCTCGGTCCTGTGATGGTAAAGGGCGATTCCCGTTGTATACGGGACTCACGGACGCAATATTTAGACGCTCGGAGTGATGAAGACGGTTCCGGTGAAGTGGCCCGCCACCTTGCCATCTCGTCTCCTCACAGTCACGCGATAGGAGCCGAGGGTCCTTCCTCGATGGACTTCTTCTGCAACTGCGGTCAACTCGTCGCCGACTTCGGCGGCCGAGACCAAGACAAGGTGGGTGTCAATGGCAACCGCCCGATCACCGGCCAAATTGGAAGCAAGGCTGAAAGCGCAGTCGGCTACTGAGAAGAGAGCTCCCCCGTGTAAGCCGCCCAGAAAGTTCGTCATGGCGGGAGTCACCGTCATGGCGACCGTGACGCTGCCTGGTGCTGCATCAAGGAGCCGGATTCCGAGGTTATTGGCGTAGCGATCCGCGGCCAGAAGGGCGCCGGCCCTTTGTCTCACACGGCCTCCAG
>JAICND010000120.1 GCA_025929005.1 Acidimicrobiia bacterium | reverse complement strand
CCAGGAATCGGAGATGGCCGGCCTCGAGAGCTTGGCTCCAGCGATCGAGTCAGGCGCGATCGACCTGGTGGCAATCCACGACGGTGCCCGCCCCTTTGCCAGCCTCCCCCTCATCGAGTCGCTCTTCAACGAAGCTCGCCGTGCCGGCGGGGCGATCCCGGCTGTGGCAGTGGAAGAGAACCTCTACACAACCAATGACGGTTATGCCGTCCCAGTGCCATCGGGCTCGCTGTTGCGTGTGCAAACCCCGCAGGCCTTTGCCGCTGTCCCCTTGCTGGCGGCCTACCGAGCAGCCGCCCGGGTTGGATTCTCCGGCTTCGACACCGCCGAGACGATGGAGAAGTTTTCGAATGTAACCGTGGGTGTCGTGGAAGGCGATCTCCACAACATCAAGCTCACGGTTTCTGATGACTTTGCAGTGGCGGAGGATCTGGCCCGTCGCTGGGAGGGAGGCCGGTGGAAGTGATGAGCCAGCCGGATGGTCATTCCAACGCGCGGCGGTATCGAACCTGAGTGGGTTGTGCTCCTCCGATTTCCTCCACTTTGAACGCCCCGTCAACGGACCAACCCGCCTGCTCGTAGAAGCGTCTTGCGGGAGCGTTGTCGGCAAAGACCCAGAGGATGGCTTGCTGATATTTCTGTGCCCTCATGGTGCTCACCGCTGCCTCCATGAGGGATCGTCCGAAACCCTTGCCAATCCTCCCGGGGTCCAAGTAGATGGCGTAGAGCTCGGCTTCGTGGGGATGGTCACCACGACCGGATGAAGCGAAACCGACGACCTCGCCGTCGTCGTCCTCCACCACTGCGACGGATAGGGCTCCGGCCTGTATCTGGTGCTGCCACCAGATTTCCCGCCGTTCGACCGAGAGTTCCGCCAGGAATTCGTCGGGGAGAATGCCCCGGTACGCGTGTTGCCAGCCGAGGACCTGCACCTCCGAGATTGCCCTCGCATCCTCGGCCACAGCGTCTCGAACAGTTGCCACGACCCAATCGTGCCAGGAACCGGATCTTGACACGTCCGGTGTAGGGTCAGCGCGTGACCGAACAGAAGACCACCACACGTCTGGGTGCCAACTATGGGCGGCTGTGGACCGCCAGCGTCATCTCCAATCTCGGTGATGGCATCTCCGGTGTGGCCTATCCCTGGCTGGCGTCAGCGGTGACTCGCAACCCCGTCCACATCGCCCTCATCGGGGTCGCCACCCGCCTCCCCTGGCTGGTGTTCACACTCCCGGCCGGCGTCATCACCGACCGGGTGGACCGGCGCCGTCTGGTGGTCTCAATGGATGTAGTCCGAACCCTTGTGACGATAGGCGTAGCTCTGATCGTGCTCTCCTACCAGGCCGACCTGGCCAGCCCGGAGCTGATCGGATCCGGACAGGCCCAGCCTCCGGCCGGGGCAGGGCTACTGCTGGCCGTTCTCTATGCCTCGGCCACTCTTTTTGGAATCGCCGAAGTCTTCCGCGACAACGCCGCCCAGACTCTCATGCCGGCCGTGGTCGCCAAAGAAAACCTCGAGCGAGCCAACGGCCGATTGTGGGGGGCCGAGATGCTGATGAACTCATTCGTGGGTCCTCCTCTCGGTGGACTCCTGCTGGCGGTAGCGTTTTCGGTCCCGTTCTTCGTGGATGCCGGCTCATTCGCCGTGGCAGCCGCCATGGCCGCGCTGCTCACCGGTTCCTTCCGACCCGGGGGTGCAGAGACGGCACCCGCCAAGCGGTCCTTCACCAGCGACCTGAAGGAAGGATTCCGCTGGCTGTGGAGCCACCGGCTACTCCGCACCCTGGCCATCGTCCTCGGTCTTCTCAATGCTGCCGGCAGTGCCTCCTTCGCCACCATCGTCCTCTTCTCACAAGAGATCCTCAACCTCGACGCCACTGGCTTTGGATTGATGGCCTCAGCAGGAGCGGTGGGCGGCGTCGCCGGAAGCTTCCTCGCGGCTCGCATCAGCAAGTCTTTGGGGTCGGGGCCCTCACTAGCCAGCACCTTCGTATTCGGAATCGTGACGTCGGCGGTTATCGGTCTGACGGACTCCGCCCCACTGGTCTGGGTGATGTTTGCACTCGGGAGTTTCTCTGCCGTGCTGTGGAATGTCATCACCGTGTCACTCCGGCAAACAATCATCCCCGACCGTTTGCTCGGTCGGGTCAATAGCGTGTATCGCTTTTTCGGTTGGGGGATGATGCCGATCGGAATCTTCCTGGGTGGCCTGATCGTTGACGTGGTTGCCAGGTTCAGCAACCGCGCAACGGGTCTCCGGGCACCATTTTTCGCGGCCGCACTCGTGCAGCTACTGCTCATGGTGTATGCATTGCCGCGGTTGACCACAGCCAAGATCGAAGCCGCCAAAGCCGAGGCCGGCGTTCAGGGATGAGGGCTCCACTTATTCGCCACGGGGAAATTTGGGTCTGGTATCGCGGTCGGTCCCAGATAGCCTGATCCGATCTGATCAGGGGGAAAACGTGCCCGAGTTTCCGGGAAGGATCCGTTTGATGGAGGATCCCCTCGATGTCAAAGCCGACATCGAGGTATCGGATGGATGTCTCGCTCTCATCGTCAGCAACCACGAAATCGGTGAATGGCCACTGGACCAAGTCGGCATCGAAGTTGCCTTCGAAGGCTTCCTGATGAAGGTGGATGGGGAAGAGTTCGTCTTCGCCACTTCCCGTACGCAAGAGTTCGCCGAAGCAGTCGGAGTTGGTGACGGTCAACGCAAGAAGACTCGACCCAAAACCCGCCAATCTCGCGCTTCCCGACGGGCCACCAAGGCGGTCGCCGCTTCCAAGACTCCGAAGACTCCCAGGTCACCAAAGACTCCCAGGCCCCGCAAGCCTGCGACCAGTTCTTTCAAGTCGTTGTTGTCACAAGTTGACCTGGCCGATCCCAGGGTCCGGATGATGGTGGGAGCCGTGGCGGTTGCTCTCTTCATGGCCATCGTCGCCCGGCCTCTACTCGCCGGACTGCTGCTGGTCGGCGGAATGGGCGCCGGAGTCTTGTCTGGTGCTGCCATTGTCGATCCTCTGCTCGCGAGCCGACTTCCGACGGAATGGACCAACATCCGATTGGTCATCACAGCGCTCACATCCCTGATGGTCGGCATGCTGCTGATCGCCTTCTAAGACCTGACTCAGGGAGGAAGGTCCTCCAGTTGCCCGAGAAGCCTTGAGATGTCCGCTTTGGCGCGATCCTGCCTAACCCGCATCTGCTCGACGACTTCACCCGGGGCGCGAGCGACAAACTGACCGTTGTCAAGCTTGGCGGTCACCTGTTCGAGCTCTTTGCGCACCACGGTCAAGTCCTTTTCCAAGCGCTTCCGCTCGGCGATATAGTCGACCGCTCCTGCCAGGTCGATCTCGACCACGACCCCTCCCACCGGGAGACGAGCTCCGGCTTGGAAGTCCGGCCCGGGGGCTTCCAGCCTGGCCAGGCTACGAATCTCGGCCTCGTAGGGGGCAGCAACACTTCCCTCGATTCCGTTGAGCCGCGCCGCCACCTTGCGTCCAGGTTTGATTCCCTGCTCGCTGCGAAATCGCCGGACCTCCGTCACCAGACGCATGATCTCGCTCAGATCCGACTCGGCCGCGGGGTCAGGCCGACCCTCATCGAGAGTCGGCCATGGTGCGATGACCACCGAATCCTTGCCTGTCAGGGCTGTCCACAGAGTCTCGGTCACATACGGGACCACCGGATGGAGTAGACGCAGGATCACCTCGAGCACATGTCCCAGTATCAAGCGAGTTCGTTCCGCCTCGGTCCCACCCCGGGCCAGCGGACCTTTGGCCAGTTCGACATACCAATCGCAGAACTCGTCCCACGTGAACCGGTAGAGCACCTCGCAGGCGCGGGCCAACTCGAACTGCTCGTAGCGCCGATCGGCCTCGGCCAGGGTGGCCTGCAGGCGTGAAAGGATCCATCGATCGGGCGCGGAAAGTTCCTCGGAGGGAGGCAGTTCGCCAACTACGGCTCCGTTGAGGAGAGCAAAACGGGTCGCGTTCCAGAGCTTGTTGCAGAAGGCGCGGGCGCCAGCCGCCCACTCCTCGCTCACCGAGACGTCGGTGCCGGGGTGAGCGCCTCGCAAGAGGGTGAACCGGGTGGCGTCGGTTCCGTACCTGTCCATCCAGACCAAGGGATCAACGGCGTTGCCTTCGCTCTTTGACATTTTCCGGCCGGACTGGTCGCGGACCAACCCCGTTATCGCCACAGTGGCGAACGGCGGCTCTTTCAGGGCGTAGACACCAAACATCATCATTCGAGCCACCCAGAAAAAGATGATGTCGTATCCCGTGACGAGAACTGTCGTCGGGTAGAACCTTCTGAGATCGGCGGTGTCCTCGGGCCAACCAAGAGTCGAGAAGGGCCAGAGACCCGACGAGAACCAGGTATCGAGAACATCGGGGTCCTGAGTCCATCCGTCCCGCGGCTGCTCGTCCGGAGCGAGGCAGGCCTGTTCCCCGTTGGGCCCGTACCAAACGGGGATGCGGTGACCCCACCAAAGTTGGCGGGAGATACACCAGTCGTGCATGTTGTCGACCCAGTCGAAGTAGCGGCGCGCCATCTCGTGGGGGATGAACTTCGTCCGTCCGCCCCGGACTGCATCCCCGGCCGCTTGCGCGAGCGGTCCCACTTTGACAAACCACTGGAGGGAGAGGCGGGGCTCAACCACGGTTCCGCATCGCGAGCAATGGCCGACCGAGTGGAGGTGCGGGCGTTGTTCCTTCACGATCCGCCCTTCCTCCCGCAGGGCTTGCACCACCCCGGGGCGAGCTTCGAACCGGTCGAGTCCCTGAAACGGACCGGGGGCGGTCACGGTGCCCCTCTCGTCGATCACCACCAGGGCGGCGAGGCCGTGACGCTGACCGATCTCGAAGTCAATGGAGTCGTGGGCGGGCGTCACCTTGACCGCCCCGGTGCCAAATTCGGGGTCGACTGCTGGGTCGGCCACGATGGGGATGCGACGTCCGGTCAGAGGCAGCTCGACGGTGCGGCCGACCAAATGGCGGTAGCGATCGTCGTCGGGGTGGACTGCCACGCCGGTGTCGCCGAGCATTGTCTCGGCCCGGGTGGTTGCCACGACGATCGATTCGTCACCCTCGCCATAGCGGATGAAGATCAGCTCGCCTTCGACGTCCTCATGCTCGACCTCGATGTCTGACAGAGCGGTCATGCAGCGCGGACACCAGTGGATTATCCGCTCGGCGCGATAGATGAGATCGTCGTGGTAGAGGCGATGAAACATTGTGTGGACAGCCTTGGACAGCCCCGGATCGAGGGTGAAACGCTCACGGGTCCAGTCGACGCTGTTGCCGAGGCGTCGCATCTGGCCCAGGATCTCCCCCCCGAAGGCCGCTTTCCACTCCCACACCCGCCTGACGAACTCCTCCCGTCCGAGGTCGTGACGGGACAGCCCTTCCTTGGCCAACTCCCGTTCAACCACGTTCTGGGTAGCGATCCCGGCGTGATCCATTCCCGGCAACCACAGAGTGTCGAATTTCTGCATGCGGCGTCGTCGAACCGCCACGTCCTGGGCGCTGTGGTTGAGGGCGTGGCCGATGTGCAGGGAACCAGTCACATTGG
>JAICND010000337.1 GCA_025929005.1 Acidimicrobiia bacterium | reverse complement strand
GTGCAGATGATCATCAACCGCGAGCTGGGGCTCGCCAAGAACGAGAACCCGTTGCAGGGTTAGTTTGTCATCGAGGAGCTCACCGATCTGGTGGAAGAGGCGGTCCTGATGGAGTTCGAGAATCTCTCTAACCGGGGGGGAGTGCTGGGGGCGATGGAGCGTCAATACCAGAGGACCAAGATCCAGGAGGAGTCGCTCTACTACGAGCGGATGAAGCAGTCGGGGGAGTACCCGATCGTCGGCGTCAACACATTCCTGTCGAAAGAAGGCTCACCGTTTGTGATCCCGAACGAGCTGGTGCGCTCCACGAACGACGACAAGGATCGCCAGATCAGAAATGTCGAAGCCGTCCGGGACCGCAGCGCCGAAGCCCTTTCCGACCTGCAGGAGGCGGCGACTCACAACGGCAATGTCTTCGTCGCTCTGATGGAGGCGGCCAAGACGGCCAGCCTGGGTGAGATGTCCGAGGCCCTCTTCGAGGTCGGGGGCAAATACCGCCGCAACATGTGAAGGGGGCCCCAACGCGGCTACGGCCACGTGGGATCGGACTTGTTACGGGTGGGGGTCTAAGGTGAAGGGGCTTCATTCACGGGGTGGGCATGCAGGGAGATCATGAGCAACTCGGGCGACGGCTGGTGGGTGTGGCGAGCCTGTTGTCGCTGCTTCTGGCCCTGCAATTGGTCACTGCCGGTGTCGCCGCGGCTGCCTCACTGACCCTCAATCCCAGTTCCGCATTCCCCGGTGAGGACGTCACGGTCCGAGGTTCGGGCTTCACCCCGCTCCTTGACATCGACCTGTGTTGGGATGGGCCGGGCTGTGCCGATTTGGGGAGCAAGTGGGCCACTTCGTCGGGCAGCCTCGTGGTTGGGATTGTGGGCCCGGGCAAGGCCTCCCTCGGGAGCCAGACCATTCACGCTTGTCAGCTAGGCGGGCTGCTGGAACCCGTCTGTGCCTCTGCCGTTCTGATAGTGGTGGAAGCTCCAACCACGACGGTCACCACTGCCGTCACCACTACGACGACCGACCCCACAACCACGTCCGCCCCTACAACCACCTCCGCCCCTACAACCACGGTCGCGTCCACGACCACGATTCTGCCGACTACGACCACAGCGGGTCCAACGACCACGCTGTTTCCCACTAGCACCACCGTTCTCCCCACCACATCCCTTCCATTTCCAACCGGAAGCACCTCACCACCAACAACCAGGTCGCCACTGACTACTACAACGCGATCCGTCTCCGGGAGCCCGCCGACGACCTCGGCGCCAAGCACGACCGGATCCGAGGTACCCGTTGAGGTGGCAGGCGAAGTGGTCACCACCGTGACCCCACCTCCAGATTCAGGCGACTCAACTGGTCCCGTCGCAGCCCCTTTTATTCCAAAGCCTGACGAAGCCCAGGCCCAGGGCGCTGATCTGGCGGCGCACGGCACCGACGTCAACCCTTTGGGTCTGTCGGCGGACAAAACTGGCCTCAGCACATGGCTCAGTACGCCGGTCGGATTCTGGACCTCGTGGCTGGCCGTGGTGATCGGAGCCATGGTCCTGGCAGGAGCGGTCCGTTGGTTTGTGGCAAGGCGTCAGTAACGATTCGAGACGTCTTGGACATCCCGGGTCCCCGGCCTAGCGGGTAATTCAAGTCCCCCAGTGTGCCGGGGGATCTTCCAGTCCGGGCTGGAAGTGCCAGTATTCCCGCAGGGCCTCGCATAGTCCGAGGTCGTCAAAGTCGAGCAGAAGGCACCCGGCAAGTGTGACCGGGTCGCCGTTGACCCTCATGGTGGTCCAGAACTCGACTGTCACCCGTGAGCCATCGACAAAGGGGCGACCCATTCGAACCAGCACTTCGGTCTGTGAGTCTGTCACCGATCGCCAATACGACTCGATGCCCTTCCTGCCCTTATGGGGCTCCTCATAGATGTTGGATCGGTATGTTGCGTCGGGCGAGAACAGTTCTGCTGCGGCCTTCGGGTCTCGTTCTTCCCACGCCCTCCCATAGCCTTCGATCCAATCATCTAGGCGCACACCACTCCTTTCGGTTGCCGCACGTTATCGCTGCCCCGCTGCGCGGTTATCGGCGTGGTTCAGCCATCGCCTCACGGCATCGGCAGGCAAGGTATTGAGCACCTGCGAGGGCCGCACGCGCGCCTTTTGCAGGATCCCGACGGCGTTGGCGATGTTGAGCATCTCGTCGGACCGGTGGGCGTCGCTGTTGGCGAGGAGGACAACCCCATGTGCTGCCGCCAGACGGGTGTGGTCGGCCGACATGTCCATCCGGTCGAGGTGGCCGTTGACTTCGAGGGCGGTCCGATGCTCAGCCGCAGCCTCCATCACTGCCTCCACGTCAAGATTGATCGGTGGCCTGGTGCCGATCCGGCGGCCCGTCGGGTGGGAGATCGCATTGATCAGAGGATTGGCTACGGTCTTCAGGAGTCGGTCGGTTTGCTCGGATTGATCGAGGTCAAAAAACGAGTGGACTCCGGCGAGACGGAAATCGAGCGCGGTCAGAACATCGTCGTCGTAGTCGACCGAACCGTCCCGGCCGATGTTCAACTCCGCGCCCTGGAGGATCAGGAACCCGGGGTTGGCCTCGGCCGCCTTCTCGATGAGTTCTCTTTGACGGAGAAGATCCTCCGGAGTCAGCCCCCCGAAGAGAAGTTTCGAGCCGTGGTCGGTGACCGCGATGTACTGATATCCGGCTTGGCGGGCGCGGCCAACCAGCGTTTCCAGGTCCTGGCGGCCGTCGGGTGACCAGTCGGTGTGGAGATGGAAGTCACCCCGGAGGTCCGCCATGGTTATTACGTCCGCTCCGGCGGGAAAGTCGCCAGCCCGAGCCGGCGCAGGGATGAATTGTGACCCCGCCCCCCGGTAGATCGCT
>JAICND010000444.1 GCA_025929005.1 Acidimicrobiia bacterium | reverse complement strand
TCTTGGGCTGGTCGCCATCATTCTCGACATCGTCAACCCGATCGACCTCTAGTGGTCGATCGCCGTCGTTCACGTCCGCTCCAGGTTGGGGCCGTCGCTATTGGGGGCGACGCCCCCATCAGCGTGCAGTCGATGTGCATCACCAAAACGGCCGACGTCGATGGCACTCTGGCCCAGGTCTACGCGCTCAAAGGCGCCGGGGCCGACATTGTCCGCATCACCTGCAACGACGTCGAAGCGGCGCAGGGACTGGCCGAGATCGTGCCGCGCTCGCCGGTGCCAATCATCGCCGACATCCACTTCCAATATCGCCTTGCCCTGGCGGCTTTGGAGGCAGGGGTACAGGGCCTTCGCCTCAATCCGGGCAACATACGCAACGAGGAGCACATCAAGACTGTCGCCCGTGAGGCCAAGGACAGGGGAGTGCCCATCCGGGTCGGAGTCAATGCAGGCTCCCTCGATAAGGACCTGCTCGAGAAGTACCAGGCGCCGGTTCCCGAGGCGCTAGTCGAGTCGGCGTTGAAGGAGGTTCGATATCTCGAAGAGGTCGACTTCTTCGACATCAAGATTTCGGTCAAACATTCCAACGTGCCGTCGATGGTCGAGTCGTACCGGCTGCTGGCCCAGGCGGTCGATTACCCTCTGCATCTGGGGGTAACCGAGGCGGGTCCGCTCCCGGGCGGATTGATCAAGTCGGTGGCGGGGATCTCCACCCTTCTGCTTGAAGGCATCGGTGACACTATCCGGTTCTCCCTCACCGCCGACCCGGTGGAAGAAGCCAAGGCGGGCCGGCAGTTGCTGGAGTATCTGGGGTTGCGAGAACGCAAGGGTCTCGATCTGATCGCCTGCCCCTCCTGCGGGCGAGCCGAAGTCGACGTGATTCGAGTCGCCAACGAGGCACAGAAAGCCCTCGAGGAGCTGAACTTACCGATCCAGGTAGCCGTGATGGGATGCGTCGTCAACGGGCCCGGCGAGGCGCGAGAAGCCGACCTCGGTATCGCAGCCGGCCGGGGAAGGGGCCACCTTTTCGTCAAGGGACAGGTAATCCGGGTGGTACCCGAGGCGGAGATGGTGACTGCGTTAGTTGAGGAGGCGAAACGGTTGGTGGAAGAGGGTGTCGAAGCTCGCCTGGCCGCGGCCGACAAGGACGCGGCTGCCATGGCCGAGGCCGATCGGGGTGTGCTTCTGCAGACTCAAGGCGATGCCAACCGGGTCGAGATCAAACGGAAAGCTGTGGCCGAAACCGCCAAGGGTTAGCTTCAGGACGTGGACTTCGCAGCGGTGCGCGACATCGTCTTCGAATCTCACGGTCGCGGTGACTACGAGGCCGGCCTCCAAGCCATTGAGGGCTATCAGGCCAGCAGCGAAGATGAGCTAGTCGATCTGGCGTTCTGGAAGGTGTGTCTCTTCAGCCGGTTGGGCCGCCCGGAGGAGGCCTGTTCCGTTTTTGCCACAAGCCTTGACCGCGGGTATTGGTGGAGTGAGGAGGTCCTCTTCGACGCAGACTTGGACAATCTCCGATCGATGCCGGAGTGGGTCCGGCTGGTGAGGGTCAGCGCTGGCGAAGCGACCCACGCAAGGAGGGTCAGGCGGGATCCCATCGACGTGCGACCAGCGAATCAGGTCAGGACGACCCTTGTTCTCCTCCACGGGCGTGCCGAGCGGCCGCAGACAATGATTGATCGGTGTGCGTCGGCTGCAGAAGATGATTTGAGAGTGCTTGCGCTCCACGGTCCGGAACCGTACGCATCAAACAGATTCGGTTGGCCCGTCGAGGACTGCGAGCAGTCGGTCATCGACCAGCTTGACTCAGCCGGGGAGGTCGTGACACCGATCCTCGTGGGATTCTCGCAAGGCGCGGGATTGGCCGGATGGCTGGCATGGAGCGGGAGAGTTTCCGCTCGGGGTGTGATCCTGGTGGCGCCGGCCCTGAACATAAGAGGGTTCCCGATTCCGAGCTCTGTCTTGAAGCCGATCCCCACCTACATCGAAGTAGGGACCAACGACTGGGCGCTGGGCGACACAAGGCGCGCGGCAGAAGGGCTCTCCATCTCGGGCGCGCCGGTCAGATTGGAGGAACGGGCTGGTGTGGACCACGAGTGGCCGCCCAACTCGGGAGAGTGGTTGCCGCAGGCCCTCAATTGGGTGATGGAGTCGACAAAAAGGACCTGAAG
>JAICND010000391.1 GCA_025929005.1 Acidimicrobiia bacterium | reverse complement strand
TGCCTCATTCTCGAACCTCTCGATCCTTCCCTGGATTCTGGAAGGAACGCTGATCCCAGACATCATCGCCATCATGGGCAGCCTCGACTTCGTGCTGGGAGACGTGGATCGATGAACTTCTGGTTGGAGCTTGCCATCAAGCTGGTCGTGGCTGCCGGGATCATCCCGGTTGTCGGCATGATCATCGGCTTCGCCGAGATGAAGCTCTCGGCCAAGATGCAAAGTCGGATGGGTCCCTACTTCGCCGGAGGCAGATGGGGCTGGGCCCAGCTCATCGCCGACGGCGTCAAGTTCTTCCAGAAAGAGGATTTGATCCCCGCCGATGCCGATCGTCCGGTCTTCAAATGGGCACCCGCACTGGTGCTCGCATCGACTGTGGCGATCCTGGTGCCGATTCCCCTCGGTCCCCAGGTGGTTGGCCGCAACCTCGACCTCGGCATCTTTTACGCCCTGGCGGTCTCCTCTCTGTCCACCATCGGGGTGCTGATGGCCGGGTGGTCGTCAGCCAACAAGTACTCCCTCATCGGAGGACTGCGGGCGGCCGGCCAGCTCATCGCCTACGAGTTGCCTCTGGTTCTGGCGGTGGTAGGTGTGGTGATCCTGGCCGGCACTATGTCCCTCACAGGAATCGTTGAGGCCCAGGCCTCGTGGTTTTCAGAACGCGGATGGCAATTCGGTCTGCCGTTTGTGGTGGTCCAGTTCGTCGGGTTCGGCATTTTCATGGTCGCAACCCTGGCCGAACTCAGCCGGATTCCGTTCGACATGCCCATCGCCGAGTCGGAACTGGTGATGGGATACCTCACCGAATACTCCGGGTTCCGCTTCCTCTTCTTCTTCCTGGCTGAGTTCGCCAACATGTTTTCGCTCTCGGCCATCGCCGCCACTCTGTTCCTGGGCGGTTACTGGGTGCCGGGTCTTTCAGACGCACAGTTGAACTTCGTCGGGCCGATCGTTCTCTTTGCGAAGATCGGGGTGCTCGTCTTCGCCATGATCTGGTTCCGTTGGACCTTCCCTCGCTTTCGTGAGGATCAACTGCAGGCGATCGCCTGGAAGTGGCTCATTCCCTTGTCGCTGGCGAACATCCTCGCCACCGGTCTCCTCAAGGTGGTGGTGTGATGGCTATGCCGAAGCTCCCGGGAGCAGGGATGCTCAAGGGAATGGCGGTCACGCTGAAGACGATGGTGAAGACCATTCTTCTCCCCGGAAAACACCTCAACACCATCAACTACCCGAAAGAAAAGGAATCGCCGGTCCCACGTGCGCGCGGCGTCATCGCCCTCGACCAGGAGGCATGCACGGTCTGCATGCTGTGCGCACGTAACTGCCCCGACTGGTGCATCTATATCGAAGGTCACAAGGAGGAGAAGGCCCCTGACAAGCCCGGCGGAAGGGTGAGGGTCCGGGCCACCCTCGACCGTTTCGACATCGACTACGCCCTTTGCATGTATTGCGGGATCTGTGTCGAGGTCTGCCCGTTTGACGCCTTGTTCTGGAGCCCGGACTACGAATACTCCGAGAACCACATGGGCAAGCTGCTCCATGACATGGATCGTCTCCAGGAGTGGCTGACGACGGTTCCCCCCGACCCGGGACCAGAGAAATGAACGTCGGCGACTGGATTAGCCATCCCGCCAATTGGGCCTTCATCATCCTGGGACTGGTGGTGGCAGGGGCCGCCTTTCGGGTCGTTACCTCCCAGAACGTGATCCACGCCGCCCTGGCGCTGGTTGCCACTCTCGCCGGCACTGCCGGTTTGTTTCTCCTGCTGTCAGCCGAGTTCGTGGCCTGGGTGCTGGTCCTGGTTTACATCGGAGCGGTGATCGTGCTGTTCCTCTTCGGCATCATGATTACTCGGGCCCCCACCGGGCGCGACGTGGCGCTTGACCACCCGCGTAAGGCGTGGGCGACCATCGTCGCCCTGGGGTTGTTCGTCGCGCTGAGCTGGGGCTCTCTCCGGGCCTTTGGAACAACAGAGTTGGCCAATCAGGGCGAACCGACCGCAACCGAGACAGTCGGCCTGTCCTTGCTCGGTCGCTTTGTGATCCCTTTTGAGGCGGTGTCGTTCGTGCTGCTGGCCGCCCTCATTGGCGGGATCACCATCGCCCGCAAGGACCTAACCCCCGCAGAGGAAGTCGAGCGAGAAGCCCGATGATCGTCAACCAGTTTCTGGTCCTGGCTGCCCTCCTCTTCGCCCTAGGCGTCTACGGGCTGCTGGTGCGTCGCAACGCCGTCATGGTTCTTTTGGCCGTCGAGTTGATGCTCAACGCGGTCAATATCAATCTGGTTGCTTTTGAGGCGGTTCTGCGGTCGTCGGAAGCCATCGGACAGGTCTTCGCAATTTTCGTGATCACCGTGGCGGCCGCCGAGGTCGGGATCGGGCTGGCCATCGTCCTGATGATTTTTCGTAATAGAGCTTCGGCCAATGTCGACGAACTGAACCTCATGAAGTGGTGAGACGTGAGTAAGCAGTCATGAGCGGATTCTTGGTCGACTTCGCCGGGATCTTGTTGGTGCTTCCGTTTGTCGCTTTCCTCGTGATCGTCTTGGCGGGGAAGCGGATGAAGTACCAAG
>JAICND010000242.1 GCA_025929005.1 Acidimicrobiia bacterium | reverse complement strand
CCACCCCACCCGTAAAAAAGTTGTGGCAGGCGGACGGCCGAGCCGCACCCACTATCGGGTCGTCAGCGATCACCGGATCGTGTCCCTCCTTGACCTCGATCTGGAAACCGGCCGCACCCACCAGATCCGCGTGCATCTCGCCGCCATCGATCATCCCGTCGTCGGTGATCGCACCTACTCGAGACGAAAGGACCCGGTTCCCACTCCGCGGATGTTCCTGCACGCCCATCGTCTCCGCTTCAACCACCCCGAGTCGGGCGAGGAGTTGAGGGTCGAATCGGAACTGCCGGCCGAGTTGAAGTCCATGATGATTGAAGTCGAGCGCGTATACCCTGCCCGGGCGGTGTCCACTTGACCACAGAGCCAACCACCACGGTCTGCTACCGCCATCCCGATCGTCCCACCGGGCTTGCCTGTAGCCAATGCGGACGCCCGGTCTGCGCCTCCTGTGCCACACCGGGCACGGTCGGCCAGTTCTGTCCCGATTGCCTCAGGGACCGGGGCAGACAGCGGGTCATCAGGGCTCGCCCAGCGGTGGGTGGTTCGCTGCGACGGGTTGCCCCGGTGACCTATTTCATCATTGCGGCAAGCGTCGCCGTCTTTGCAGTGGGGTTCCTGAACCGCAATCTGAGAGAGGAGGTCCTTCTCTCCCTTGCTCAGGTCAATTTTCTGGTGGCAGATGGAGAATGGTGGAGACTCTTCACGCCGATCCTGGTCCACGCCGCGGCGTTTCACATTCTGTTCAACATGATGGCCTTGTACCAGCTTGGCCCCACCATCGAACGACGGATCGGACCGACCAATTATCTCCTGCTCTATCTGGCCTGTGCGGGAGTGGGAGGCGTTTTCGCCTTTCGGTTGGGGTCGATGGGGGATGCCCTGGTGGGGGCCTCCGGCGCCATCTTCGGCCTCTTTGGACTATGGCTCCACGCCGCCTTGCGGGCCTGGGGCACCGAGTTCTCACGGCGGGTTCTGGGATCTTTTGGCATAACCCTGGCGCTCAACGCCGCCCTCCCACTGATTTATCCACAGATTTCCTGGCAGGGCCACCTCGGTGGGTTTCTGGCTGGCCTTTTGATCGGGGAGGCCTGGTTTCGGTTGCCCCAAGGCCGGTGGCGCCCCCTTCCCCCGCTGTTGGTCATTTTGGGGTCCATCCTGGCTGTCCTGATCTAGCTCGGATTTCGCGCCTCGTCGCGGGGGGCTCGATGCGCTAAAACTACGGACTTGTCATTTGCCCACCTCCACCTTCACACAGAGTTCTCGATGCTCGATGGAGCCGCCCGGGTAAAAGACGTGGTCGCGGCCGCCGCGGCTGACGGGCAACCGGCGGTGGCGATAACCGACCATGGCGTCATGTACGGGGTGGTCGACTTCTACAAGGCAGCCACCGGCGCGGGCATCAAGCCGGTGATCGGCATCGAGGCGTACATCACCGAGGGAAGCCGCTTCGACCGACCCCGCGGGGTCGACAACATCCGATACCACATGACATTGCTGGCGATGAACGAGACCGGCTATCGCAATCTGATGAAACTTTCCTCTCTTTCTTTCGTAGAGGGGTACTACTACCGGCCCCGGATGGATCGAGAGCTGTTGGCCACCGACGCCGAGGGAATCGTGGCCACCTCGGGTTGTCTGGGAGGTCCGGTGGCGAAACGGCTCGCTCCTGATGCTTCGCGCGAGGACGGCACGGCGGGCTCCGCGAGAGATTTCGATGCAGCGTTGAAGGCAGCCTCCCAGTACCAGGACATCTTCGGCCGGGACAACTTCTTTATCGAGATCCAAGATCACGGCTTGGAGGCGCAGCGGCGGATCATGCCTGACCTCATCGCCATCTCGCGCCAGACCGGGGCACCGCTGCTCGCCACCAATGATGCTCATTACACGCGCCGCGAGGAACACGAAGCGCACGATGTCCTGCTCTGCATCCAGACCGGTTCCAACCAGGACGACAGCAATCGGCTCCGGTTCGAGGGTGACAACTTCTATCTCAAGTCGGCTGCCGAGATGCGGGCCCTGTTCCCGGCGGAGGTCTACCCGGATGCCTGCGACAACACCTTGTTGATCGCTGATCGCGCCAAAGTGGACCTCGATTTCGGACGAATCCTGCTGCCACAGTTTCCGGTTCCCCCGGGCCACACGGAACAGAGCTACCTGAAGGAATTGGTCTATCAGGGCGCCCGTCGTCGATATGGCGATTCCCTCAGCGACGCGGTGCGGAACCGCATCGAAGAGGAGCTCACGGTCATCTTCGATATGGGTTTCCCTTCCTACTTCCTGATCGTGTGGGACCTCATCCGGTATGCCAGGGAGAGACGCATCCGGGTTGGGCCTGGTCGGGGCTCGGCCGCCGGGTCGATCGTCGCCTATTCACTCGCCATCACGGATCTGGATCCCCTTGCCCATGGGCTCATCTTCGGTCGCTTTCTCAACCCCGGGCGTCGGCAAATGCCCGACATCGACATGGACTTCGATGAGCGCTATCGCGCCGATGTGATCAGGTACGCAGCCGAGAAATATGGGTCCGATCACGTCGCTCAAATCGTGACTTTCTCGACCATCAAAGGGAAACAAGCGATCCGTGATGCGGCCCGGGTTTTGGGTCAGCCGTACGCCCTGGGCGATCGCATCGCCAAGGCCATGCCTCCACCCATCCTGGGCAAGGAGGCCACGCTCGATCAGTGTCTGGCTCCACCTGCCGCAGATGCCGATTCTGAGGTGAAGGACTGGTACTCCAACGCAGCCGAGCTGCGGGAGATGTATCGATCCGAATCCGAAGTCGCCAAGGTGATCGATGTCGCCAAGGGGCTCGAGCATCTGCGACGACAGGACTCGATCCATGCCGCCGCAGTCGTGATCTCACCGGCCCCTCTGACCGATCTGGTGCCGATCCAGCGCAAGGGCGACGACGCCGAGTTGGTCACTCAATACGAGATGAACGCCATCGCTGCGCTCGGGCTGTTGAAGATGGACTTCCTCGGGCTTCGCAACCTCTCCATCATCGAGCGCACCCTTGAGCTGATTCGGGATGGACGCGGCGTCGAGGTCGACATCGACAGCGTCGCCCTCGATGACCCTCCCACCTATGAACTGTTGCGGCGGGGCGACACCGTAGGGGTCTTCCAGATGGAGGGGTCGGGGTTGCGCAACCTCGTTCGGGCGCTCTCGCCTGATCGTTTCGAGGACATCGTCGCTCTCATCTCTCTCTACCGCCCCGGCCCCCTCGGGCTCAACATGCACACCGCCTACGCCGACCGAAAAAACGGGCGGAAGGCTGTCGAATATCCGCATCCAGCGACCGAGAAGTTCCTGGCGAGCACCTACGGGATCATCGTCTACCAGGAACAGGTGATGCAGATTGCCCAGGAGATGGCGGGGTACTCAATGGCAGAGGCGGATGATCTTCGCAGCGCCATGGGCAAGAAGGTTAAGGTGGCGATGCAGGCCCAACGCGAAAAGTTTGTGGCCCGATGCGTGAGCGCCGGCCATCCCGCCCAACTCGGAGCCGACCTCTTCGACGCTATCGAGCCGTTCGCCGGGTACGGGTTCAACAAGGCCCACGCTGCGTGTTACGGCCTGATCGCGTATCAAACCGCATGGCTCAAAGCCCACTATCCCGCTGAATACATGGCAGCCCTTCTCACCGCCACCAAGCGTGACAAGGACCGTACCGCCATCT
>JAICND010000521.1 GCA_025929005.1 Acidimicrobiia bacterium | reverse complement strand
CTGGCCGCCCACGATCTTCTCCAATACCTGGATCAGGCAACCGCCTGACGACACTTTGACTACTGTCGCGGAAGATGACCCCCCTCACTAGAGGCTGGCCGATCGAACCTGTGACGCAGAGCGCCCGGGCGGCGCGGGCGGCCTACGCCCGCGTATCCCTGGCCAAACAGGAAGAATTGCTGTCCCGGGTTCCTATATTCGCCGGTCTCAAGAAATCTCAAATTCGCGGACTATCGCGAATCACAGAGTCGGCTCGTTTTCCCGCCAATCACGAGATCATGACAGAGGGCACCACCGGCGACTTCATGGGCATCATCGTGGACGGATCTGCCCAGGTGCTCAAGGGAGGCGCTCCAATTTCGCGATTGGAATCGGGCGCGATGTTTGGGGAGATGGCGCTGTTCGATCCTGGGCCCCGCTCGGCCACGGTCCGCACACTCAGTGAAGTAACTGCGATCCGCATCCAACAGGGTCCGTTCGACGAGGTCGTCACTGCCGACCCGCGTATTGCCCTTCGCATCATGAAGGACTTGGCCCACCGTCTTCGTGATACCACCGAGATGGTCAATTGACCCGCTAGTCGATCCACGCTTTTATCACCCAGACCCGTCGGAAAACGACGGGTCTGGGTCGCGAAAGCGGAGGTTTGCCGGCCGTCGAAGACGCTCGTACTCCACCCGAATCCTCTCTTCTCGCGTAAAAGCCGATCTCCGCAAGAACGGGGAAATCCGCTCGTCGTGGAATGAGCACCTCAACTTAGAATCCCCTTCCAGTCGCCTTCCGGCGACAACAAGTGGAGGCATCGATTGGACGTCGAACCGATCGAGATCGTCCTGCTTCGCCAGTGGGCGAGTTACATCGCCGTCCCCATCTGGATTACCGACAACGAGGGGCGTCTCCTCTATTTCAACGAGTCGATCGAGTCGATCATCGGACTGCGCTTCGAGGAGGCTGACGACCTCCCGGCCGACGACCTGGCCGACCGCTTGTCCATGTCCGAGGTCGACGGAAGTCCCATCTCCCATTACGACCGTCCGCTAATCATCGCTCTCACCAAACAGATGCCCGCCCATCGACGGATCGGTCTCCGCAACGCCGATCAGACGATGCGCGAGCTGGAGGTCACCGCCATCCCGATCCTAAGCAGCGGTGACCGCCACCTGGGAGCAATGGCCACCATCTGGGACCCCAACTATCACCCCGATCCGTCGGGTCAGCTGGCCAAGCTACGAAGGGGCCAGTATCCAATCGAGGTGATCCTCACCCGCCACTGGGCGTCCTACCTGGCGGTTCCGATATGGATCACGGATCTGCCCGGCAACCTCATCTATTGCAACCAAACGGCCACGGCCCTCACCGGAGCTCGATACGACGCTGGCGACTTTCCGGCTGAGATTCACGCCGAGCTGTTCAAAGTCTGTGACCTCGACGGTTCACCAATCCCCGATGAAGAAATGCCGCTCACCATCGCCCTCACCAAGCGGGTTGCGGCTCATCGACCGCTGCGATTCTGTGGGCTTGATGGGACCTGGCGAACCATTGAAGCTACCGCCCTACCGTTGGTTGGTCAGGGCCACCGCTTGCTGGGCTCGGTGGCAATGTTCTGGGAGATCGACCCTTGAGAATCACCCTTTG
>JAICND010000301.1 GCA_025929005.1 Acidimicrobiia bacterium | reverse complement strand
TCTGCCAGCGCCGATGGTACTTGGGGGGCAACCCCCTGGGAGAGTAGGTCACCGCCGGGCAGTTTTGTGGAGAAGGGGGTCGCACCCGATAGGGACGACCCCCTTTCCGCGTCAGACCAAACCCGACCAGTGAGGAACGGTGAGCCGCAACGACCCCCGCCCCCGACATCGGCCCAATCCGGAATCGCGCCGACCGATCACCTCTGTTCCTGATGGGGCGCTGCCGCGATGGATCCGCGACGAGATCACCCGTTCCACGGCTAAAGAACGACGGGAAGCCGCCCTCCGTCACCTCGAGAGGGGGGTGGCTCAATTTGCGGAGGAGCGCTATCGCGCCGCCTTCGATTCTCTGACCGCGGCCAAAGCCCTGGCACCGCGCGCTGCGACTGTTCGGGAGCTGATGGGTCTGTCCGCCTACTACACCGAGCAGTGGGCGCCGGCACTGCAAGAGCTTCGCGCTTTCCGCCGGCTCTCGGGAGAGACCACCCACATGCCGGTCGAGATGGATGTGCTCCGCGCTTTGGGCAAAGGTGCGGATGTCGAAAAGACCTGGACGCTCTTCAAAGAGCTAGGCGGCGATCGCGACACCGAACGCGAAGCCACCGTCGTGTACGCCAGCTACCTGCTCGATCGAGGACGAGTCGCCGAAGCATGGCGAGTGATCAAACCCGGGCGGTTGGTCTCGCCTGCTCCGGAGTCTGAAGTCCGGCGATGGTTCGTCGCGGCCCGGGTGGCGTTGGCAGCCGGGGAGAAGGAAGCGGCGACACGCATCATCGCGGCAGTCGCCCGCGAATATCCCTCGATGCCCGGACTCGACGAACTCCGTTCGCAGGTCTGATTTCTGTCTCACCCGTCTCATAAGGTCAACCTGCCCGCCTTCCCGATCGAGAAGGAGGCATGTCATGGATGGCAACGACGTCAACGTAGTGGTACTCATGGGTCGCCTGAGTGCTCCCCCTCAGATATCGAGGAACGACAACACCGTGGTCAGGCTTCTCATTGCGGCGAAATCAGACGCACCAACCAAGCGCCTTGACCTCTTGCCTGTCGTGTGGTGGAACCCGACGTCGGATGAGTTGGGTCGAATCCCACCAGTTGGATCGCGCGTAACGGTGACGGGTTCGATTCAGCGGCGGTATTGGGAAGGGCGTGATGGTCGTCGCAGTCGCATCGAACTCATCGCAGAACAGGTCGCGTTTCCGACCGACGAAGCACGTTCGGAGACACCTTGACATGTCTCGTACACTCGCCCTGTTCCCCATCCCCGAGGAGGTGTCACATGCCCTGGTTCTGGACCGACGATCTCGCCCGCCTCCTCACTAGCAACGGCCATGCCAACGGCCTCACGATCGAGCGGTGGCTTCGCCACCCACAGGCAGTTCGGGGCGACGGCGATGCAATTGCCATCGCCGAAACTTTGCTCGCCGACGAGGACGACGAGGACCACTTAGCTGCCTGAGCCCGGACCTTTCTCGGTCTTGCGACGGCCGAGGTGGTTGGTCGCCCATCTGCTCGCGGTGTCTCTGGTCGTGGCTTTCATCAACCTTGGCTTCTGGCAACTCGGCCGTTGGCAGGACCGGAAACTCAACAATCAGGTGCTGGCGGCGCGGCTCGCTGAAGAGCCGCTACCGCTGGCACAACTCCTCGAGTCGGCGGGGCCCGACTTCCCGTCGTTGGACTATCGCCGGGCCAAGACCGAGGGACAGTTCCAGCCTGACCACGAATTGCTCGTCCGCTCGCAAGTGCAAGCCGGTGTGGCCGGGTTCCATGTTGTCACCCCTTTGCTGCTGGCAGAAGGAAGCGCGATCCTTGTCAACCGGGGCTGGGTCCCTCTGACGATGGACACGGTGCCGAGTCCCGCCGCTCCCCCCCGGGGAGTCGTGTCGGTGAGTGGCTGGCTGAGGATGGGGGAGGGGAGGGCTAGCCCGGGAGCAATCCCTGACAGCGACGACATGGTGACTCGGATCGAGGTCGCCCTCCTCGAGGACCGGCTCCCTTGGGATCTGCTGCCCTTGTACCTCGTCGCCGAAGGGGGTGCCCTGGACCGGCTGCCGACCCCGCTCGCCCGACCGGACCTTGACGACGAAGGTCCTCACCTCGCCTACGCGGTGCAGTGGTTCGCCTTCACGATCATCGGAGTGGTTGGCTACTTCTTCCTGCTACGACGGGCGATCAAGCATCCTCGACGGATGCCGTCACCGGCATAGCGAGGTCGGGCACGACCTCAACTGAGGGCAACAGCAGCATCGCCCTTGGATCAACTTTGATCTTGGCTGATCTCGATCCTGCCCCGAGGATCACCCAGTCGAGATCCATCACTGCACTGTCGACCCACACCGCCAGATCTTCGGGAAGAGCGAAGGGAGTGACCCCGCCGATCATCATGTTGGTCAGCGCCGCGGTCTCTTCCGGTCGGGCGAAAGAAGCCTTCTTCACATCCATCCGCCGACGAATCAGCCCGTTGACGTCGAGACGGGTGGTCGCCAGCAGCACACAGGCAACGTGGTGGCCTTCGGGACGGCGCGAGGCGACGACGATCGTGTTGGCGGAGTGTTCGAGGGGCACGTCGTAGGCGGCGCAGAAGGCTGCCGTGTCCGCCAACTCCGGGTCGCAGGCAAGTACCTCGTAGCCCGTTCCCAATATGTCGAGCGTGGCGATTACGCGGGGATCTGGCTCGGCAACTGTCACGGGGTTGGGAGTGTAAGACCCGGGCTATCGTCCACGGCCCGATGCCGGCCGTGACGGTCCTAGGAAGCGTCAACCTCGATCTCGTCGTTCGACTGCCGCGGCTTCCTGCCCCCGGTGAGACGGTGACCGGCGGAGAGTTTGGACGTCATCCCGGTGGCAAGGGTGCCAATCAGGCGCTGGCAGCAAGAAGACTTGGCGCTGACGTGAATCTGGTGGCGGCAATTGGCGACGATGAATTTGCGATGGCGGCCCTGGCATTGTTGAGAGCCGAGGGAGTCGGTCTCGAAAACTGCAAGACCATCCCGAATTGCCCGACGGGCGTGGCGGTCATCCTGGTGGGGAGTGGAGGCGAGAACCTGATAGGAGTTGCCCCCGGCGCCAACGCACGCCTCGCGTCTGACCTTGGAC
>JAICND010000063.1 GCA_025929005.1 Acidimicrobiia bacterium | reverse complement strand
GGCCGGTATGGCCATTGTTGGCTGGAGTTGGGGCCGGGTCGTTCGCCTTCTTGCTGGGACGGGGATCGACTCGACGCCGGATAGACCTCGGAGGCGGTCGACCGGCATGACCCGGGGTTCGGCTTCCCGTCGTGGGCGGCTCGCGTTCCTCGCCCTAGCGGTAACCGCCCTGGTGACCGGGGTCGGCTACGCGGTCGCCGCCAACGCTGCCAATCCCGAGATGGTGCCGCTCGGCCCCGGTGACGTCACCGTTGAAATCGACATCCATCACTCCCGTTTCGAACCCGATCAGCTGACGGTCGTGGCGGGTACCCGGATCCGTTTCCTGGTGGTCAACGACGATCCCATCCACCATGAGCTGATCACCGGCGGCCCCGAGGTCCACATCCGTCACGCCAATGGCACCGAGGCCGAGCACCCGTCGATACCGGGTGAGGTCACGGTCGGACCCAACGGGATGGCTATCACGACCTTCACTTTCGACGAGTCTGGGATCTTCGAGTTCGCCTGTCATCTGCCCGGTCATTACGAGTACGGGATGCGGGGTGAGATCGAGGTGGTAGCCCCTGCAGGCTGAGTGATCAGGCGCGCCTAAACCGGCGTTGCCGACAGGCTTACGATGGCGGCGAGGAGGTACCTGATGGGGAAGGTAAGTGCAGGCGCCACGATGTCGCTGGACGGCTACATCGCCGGTCCCAACGAAACCGGGTTCGATCTACTTTTCCAGTGGTACTCGAACGGCGACATCGAGATTCCGTCGCCTATCGATCCGCCGATTCGCGTCACCGAGGCGAGCGCCGCGGTGATCAGGAAAGAGTGGGGAGAGACCGGAGCCCTGCTGGTTGGTCGGCACCTCTTCGACATGATGAACGGATGGGGCGGTCGACATCCGATGAATGTCACGACGGTGGTGCTCACCCACCATCTTCCCGACGATTGGCCGGCTGAGGACGAGAACTTCGTGTTCGTGACCGAGGGCATCGAGGCGGCCATCGCCAAGGCGAAGGAACTGGCCGGCGATCGCAACGTGGCCGTCAACGGTGGAGAGATGGCGCGGCAATGTCTCGAGGCGGGTCTCCTGGACGAGATCGGCGTCGATCTAGTGCCGGTGGTGTTAGGAGCGGGCAAGCACCTCTTCGAGGGACTGACCACTCCTGTTCAGTTTGTCGGTCCGACTTCGGTGGTCGAGGGCCAAGCCGTTACCCACCTCCGATACCGCGTTCTCCACTGACCTGATGAACACGAAAGGTCTTACGGCCCCGTTGTTTGGCTTTGGGGCGGAACGGACCCGTCCGGCCACGCGGCGATGCACACGCGGTTGCCGGCGCGGTCAGCGAGCGTCCAGTGACCCGGTGCATTCGACTCGTCGACGATGCGGCCGCCGGCGGTGAGAGCCGCCGCGAGCCTCGCCTCGATCTGCTCGCGCGCCACAGACACATCAATGTGCATCGCGTGACGCCACGGCTTCGCCTCGTCGAACTCCTGCATCCAAACCGTGGAACCATGACCGAGCGGGTCGACGCCGTTGTCACCGGCCATCGGCTCGTAACCGAGCACGGCCCGCCAAAAGCCAACGTCCACGGCGTCGGGCCTGGCGGCGATGGCTAGCTGCACTTCCTGCACGGAGGCCCGCTCGGCGATGGCACCGCGCTGCCGCGCCACCGCTGAAACGGCCCGAGCCAGTTCGACATGTCGCTGCTCGAGCTGCCAGAGATCGCGGGTCAGTCGGACTGTGAGCCGCTTGTCCGCGATCGTCAGAAGCGTCCCTGAACCTTCGAGGCCGGTGACCTGGGCGATGGCCGCGGCCAGCGCCACCGTCGCTTGCAGTGACTCGGTACGGAAGACTGTCGTTGCACCGCCGTGCAGCACGACCCAGTCGTCGACTCCCTCGGCGGCGAGAAACTCCTGCCAGCCCCGTTCGCTCATCTACGACCTCCCCGAACACCATAACTAGGTTGATCCCATGAAGCTCCCGGTGACACCACCGATCGAGCCGATGTTGGCCCGGCTGGTCGAGGACCTGCCAGTGGGCTGGTGGTACGAGCCCAAGTGGGACGGGTTCCGCGCCCTCGTGTTCCGTGACGGTGACGGGGTGCGAATCGAGAGCCGCAACAACCGGCCGATGGCCCGCTACTTCCCGGAGGTGGTGTCAGCGATCAAGGCCACCCTGCCCGAGCAATGTGTGGTGGACGCCGAGATCGTGGTCGCCAGCCCTGACGATGGGAAGCTCGATTTCTTTTCCCTCCAGCAACGTCTTCACCCGGCCGCTAGTCGGGTCGATCTTCTCGCGGCCCGGACCCCAGCCACCCTCATCGCCTTCGATCTTCTGGCCATCGGTGACAAGGACCTTCGATCGATGGCGTTTCGGGAACGCCGCCAGGGGCTCGAATCGCTCGAACCCGCCACCGACTCGGTCTTCCTGACCCCACTGACTCGTGAGATTGCCGTGGCCCGGGAATGGTTCGTCGCCTTCCAGGGAGCGGGGGTGGACGGGATCATTGCCAAGCATCCCGACAGCACTTATCAGCCCGGCAAACGAGTCATGGCCAAGCTCAAGCACGATCGAACCGCCGACTGTGTCGTCGTCGGCTATCGCACCCACAAATCGAGCCGCGACGAGGTCGGTTCGTTGCTGCTTGCCGTCTATGCCGAAGATGGTGGGCCGGGCGAGGAATGGGAGGCAATGTTCGGTGATCTCATCCCGATCGGGGTGGCCGCGTCGTTTCCCGCCGCCCGCCGCCGGGAGCTGTTCGCCGAGCTGGCTCCCTACGTAATCGAGATGGACGAGCATCCCTGGGCCTCGGCCGACGAAGAGGCGGCGGCGTACCCTGGGAGCCGCTGGAACCCCGACAAGGATCTCTCCTTCACCCCCCTCCGACCCGAGCTCGTGGCGGAGGTCCGTTTCAATCAACTCGACGGCGGACGGCTGCGCCACCCGGCCCAGTTCCTCCGCTGGCGGCCCGACCGCGACGCTCGCTCCTGCCGGTTCGGACAGCTCGAGGCTGTCTCTTCGCTTCGTCTGACTGAAATCCTCGCCCCCCTTCTTCCCCCGCAGGAGGCGAACTCATGAGAGCTTGTCGGGACCGGGCTGGGAGTGATCGGGGAGCGAGGCTTCCGCCTCGCGGGTGGCTTTGAACAGATAGCCGCAGAGTCCGGCCAGCGCCCCGGCGGTCCCGAAGATCACCATCTGTAATCCCATCCCGGAGCCGGGACCGGATCCGACCAGCCAATTGAACGGTCCGCCTCCCACCGTCGCCGGCTCGAAGACGCGATCGGCCAAGGGTCCGGCCATCAGTACGGCGATCGGCCCGGCGATCTGGGCGATCATCCTCCGCATCGTGAAGACCTTGCCTTGAATGTCGGGCGGGACCTTGCTCTGCCAATAGGCCTGATTGGAGGCGAGGGCGACCCCCACCGAGAACGACGAGCAAAACGCGCCGATCATCCACACGGCGGTGGAGCGCCCCATCCCGATCAGGGCCAGACCCATGCACTGACCGAAGATCCCTAGGAACAACCCGTTGGGTCGGTTCTTCGGGGTGCCTCTGGCACCGAGCAGGGCTCCGACCGAGACGCCGCCGAGGCCGAACGCCATCTGCGTGATCCCTAACGCCACCGTATCGCCATCGGTCCGGGCGAGAATCATCGGTGTGGCCAGGTCGCTGCCTCCGAGGCTGCTCAGGGTGACATAGGCCAGGATGATCAGCTGCAAGCCCAACAGCGTCGGGCGACTGACGATGTAGCGCCAGCCATAAGTCAGCTCATCCCGGAACCTACCTTCCCGGCTTTCCTTGCCTTCGGCGCTCACTTGGGCGGCCGGGATGGTGACCAGCAGGATTCCGCCGATGGCGAAGACGAAGGTGGCGAGGTCGATAGCCATGATCGTTTCCAGCGAAAGGACGGCCAGCGCCGCAGCCGCCAGCGGCGGACCGAAAATGATGGTGGAGTTTTCGGCGATGCCGTTGAGACCGTAGGCACGCCCGTAGTCGGTCTTCTTCAGCATGGTGCTGATGGCGGCGCTGAACGCGGGCCACTGGAAAGAGTCGGCCACACCAAGTATCACCGCCTGCACCCAGAGATGCCAGATCTGCAGATTGCCTGTGCTGTACAGGATCAGCAGACCCACCGTGGTGGCCGCTGCCGCCAGATCGCTGATCATCATGGTGAGCTTGCGGTTCCAGCGGTCCACCAGGACTCCGGTGAACGGGCTGGAGATGATCGACGTGCCCCACGCCAGAAAACTGATGGTGGTCAGCGTCGTCGCCATGTTGGTCTGGTCGAAGGCCCAGATCGCCAACGCGAATCCGGTGACAAAGCTCCCGACACGCGACAGGAACTGGCCGATCCAGATAACCACAAAGGCACGCATGCCAGTCAGACCCACGGGTCCGATCGAGCCTAAGTGGTGCGAGTTTCTCTAGGCGGAATCGCAATCGTGCCGAAAACGGCCAGGGTCAGGCTGAGAGTTGGCCCGCTACCCCTTGGCGGCGGCTTCGAGCGCCTTGATGTCGAGTTTCTTCATTGGAAGCAGCGCCTCCATCACCCGGTCGGCCTTATACCTCCTCGAGCAGAACTCGTATCAATCTTGCCACCATGGCGGTGCTGTGGCAGCCAGGTTTCATGGGCCTTGTTTGCGTCGGGCCTAACGACCTGTGGACCCTTCCGTACGACATATTTCCTGCGAGGAGTGCAGACTGACCCAACGCCGAGTGGAGGAGCACCATGCGCCCAAGGACGTTGTTCGTTCTGTTCGTGGTTATTGCATTCGCCTTGCCCCAAGCCGCGACCGGAGCCCCAGGCGACAAGGTGGTTCGATTCGCCACCTTCAATGCCTCACTCAATCGCAACTTCGAGGGGCAGCTAGTCAGTGACCTTTCCACCCCCAACAACGCCCAGGCCGCCACGGTCGCCGAGATCATTCAGCGGGTCAGACCGGATGTGGTGCTTATCAACGAGTTCGATTTCGTCGCCAACGACGTTGCCCTTGAACTGTTCCAGGAGAACTATCTCTCGGTCGCCCACAACGGTGCCGACCCCATCGAGTACCCATTTGCCTATACCGCGCCTTCCAACACGGGAATCCCCTCCGGATTCGATCTCAACAACAACGGGGTGGTGGGTGGACCTGACGACGCCTTCGGCTTTGGCTTCTTCCCGGGCCAGTTTGGTATGGCGGTCTACTCGATGTTCCCGATCGACTTCGACGAGATACGGACGTTCCAGCTTTTCCTGTGGGAAGACATGCCGGGAGCGCTTTTGCCCGACGATCCAGCTACGCCTGCTCCCGCCGATTGGTACTCGCCTGCCGAGCTCGATGTGTTCCGGTTGTCTTCGAAGAGTCACTGGGACATCCCAATCGAAATCGGCAAGGCCACGGTCCACTTCCTCGTGAGCCATCCCACCCCGCCGGTGTTCGACGGCGCCGAAGACCGCAACGGCACCCGCAACTTCGACGAGATCCGCTTCTGGGCCGACTACATCACGCCTGCTCGGAGCGACTACATCTATGACGACGAGGGTGTATCGGGAGGGCTCAAGCCAGGGGAGCTGTTTGTCATCGCCGGCGACCAGAACTCCGATCCGTTGGATGGAGACAGCATTCCTGGTTCCATCCAACAGCTCATCGAGCACCCGTTGGTCAACGTCAAGGTGACACCCGAGAGCGCCGGCGCTGTGGAGGCAGCTGCTACGCAGGGTGGGGCGAACAACAGCCATGAAGGCGACCCTCGCTTTGACACTGCCGACTTCTCCGACACTGCGCCAGGGAATCTTCGGGCTGACTACGTGTTGCCCGTCAAGGGTTTGCAGATCGTCGACGGTGCCGTCTTCTGGCCCCTGGCTTCAGACCCTCTCTTCCGACTGACTGGAGCGTTTCCATTCCCGAGCTCTGATCATCGCTTGGTATGGATCGACGTCAGTCACGGCAAGTTCCAAGCCATGGACGGCTAGACCAACCTATCGACTTTGGCCGGATTGTCCTACAGGCAGCAGGATCCGGGACCTCGAAGACACCGCCCGATCAGGTTGTGCCTGGCGCTCCGTGAACTCTGATCGGCCGAGGCCGACCAGGTCGTCTTCCCTCTCGGAACCGTCGATAAAGCCAGGGGGTGTCGGTGCGCAAGCGACGGAACCTGAGTGGGGGAAGCCCCATCATGGACTCCCCCCAAAACAGGCAGTGACTATCAGGAACGAGGCCGGAAGAACGGTTCATAGTATTCCCCGAGTCTGCCCCGGTATTGAATGTCATCCCATCCGATGTCTGGGTCGAAATCAGGTGAGTCCTTGATCTGCTGCTTGGTTAGATCGAGCATGACCAGCTCTTTGTCAAGGTCGACTCGGCTGATGGCTCCAGCAGGAATCACGACTTTTCTTCCAAAGATCCAAGGCCCGGTGTCGACGACAATGAAACCGGCGCCCAACTCGTCCGAGGCTGCGTCGACATGGCCAATTGATCCATCTGTCGCTTCCACCGCAAATCTCGTGAGCGTGTCGGTGGTGGTAGGCATCGACTCTCGATACGTCCACATGTCCATATCCATGGAATGCTCCTTCCCCGGCGGACCAGCGATCCGCCTATGACAGGTGGATATGACGTACCCGGCGGTGATGGATTCCAAACTCTCACGATCACTATCTAACGCTTCCGACCGCCGCCAGAATGGCGTCCATAAACCGCTCGATCACCCGGGCCGATTCTTGGGAAAGGCTTTCGCTGGAAGAGTTCACCGACTATCGAAACGGCATTGACCGCTTCTGGGATTCGCTCGAAGTCGGGTTTGACTCGCTCCCGCCCAACCTCTATCGCCATAGCAGGCTCCTTCGCCAGAACCTCGGCATTGCTTACTCCGCGACCGGGGATTTTCGCGACATCCTGCGAGAGCCCGATTCGAGCCCAATCCTCCATCAGCATCTCTGGATGCTCGACGATCAAGTGGTTCCCGACGGCCCGCCGAGACGGCTAGCTGAGGAGCACCTGTTCCGAGCTGCCTTCTACACCTTCGCCCTCGGACATCTCAGCGAAAAGACACTTGTTGGCGATTCCCAGCCCCTCGCTTTGAGTGCATGGTTGCTACAGCAAGTATCGGCTGAGCTGGCGATGGTGGTTCCGGAGGATTCAGCCTTCTGGACTCGTGATGGTCAACGATGGGAATCGTATTGGGAGGCCACCCTCGCCATCCGAGATCCAACTTATGGGTCGACCGACGAGGAGTTCTCGACCATCCAAACTGCTCGCTCCACCCCGGGGACTACAGGTCCGCTGGCAGTACGAGCGACGCAAGGGACCAGCGATCTCGAAGAAATCGAAATCCTGCTCGATCACCTCGGCTTCGTCGGGATGGTGCGAGTTGATCTGGCGGGGATGATGCGTCACCTTGCCCATGGTTTCATCTCGCCCACTGTGCGGCGGATGGTCGCCCATTTGGGCCTGGATCTGACCAAGCATCTCGGTGCCGAGGTGATTGTGGGTGAGATCGTGCTTGGGGGGGCAATCGATCCGGTGATCGAGCTGT
>JAICND010000192.1 GCA_025929005.1 Acidimicrobiia bacterium | reverse complement strand
CCTGCAGCCGCGGCGCCAGCAGACCGTCCGCCGCATGCGAATACGACAGGAAGGCGTCATAACGGGATGACGCCGCCCGACGACCGGCACCGCCAATGGTGGCCAACGAACTCCTTCCGGGTCAGCAACCCAAGTTGTAGCAGGACCCCGTTACCGATTACTTACCGTGCCGACCCGGTCGGGAGCCGACGTCCTCAAGTGATCGCAACCTTTACAGTGAGCGGGTGAGTTACTCGATCGAGCACACGGCCGATCGAGCGGGAGCAGATGTCGATTCGGTTGAACGTCTTGTTCGCCTTGGCATCGTCGAACCGGATCTCGAGGGAAGGTTCTCTCCTGCCGATGTACGGTTGATCCAGGTCGTCCACCTGTTGGAACGGGCCGGGCTACCGCTCGAGGGCCTGGCGACACTGGTCCGGGCCGGAGCCTTTTCCCTCGATTTCATCGAGGCGGCCGGCAGTCGCGTCTTCGCTCCCCTCAGCGACGCCACCTTCGCCGATCTCTCGGAACGGACCGGAATCCCGCTGGACCTGCTTCTGGTCGTTCGCGAAACCGTCGGGGGTCCCCGCCCCGACCCTGAGGACCTGGTGCGCGAGGACGAGCTGTCCCTGATGACGCTGGTCGAACTCCAACATGGCCTCGGATTTCGACCGCAAGCGATCGAACAAGGGCTGCGGGTATACGGGGAGAGTCTGCGGAGGATCGCCGAAACCGAAGCCGAATGGTGGCGGACTGAGGTTCAGCAGTCGATGTTGGCCCGCGGCGCCAGCGAAGACGACATCGGCCGTTTCGCCGCAGAACACTCACCGAGATTGTCGACGGCGGGTGACGAGGCGGTCCTGGCGATCTATCACGCCCACCAAGGTCTGACTTGGTTGACCAACATCGCCGCCGGGATCGCGGCGGCGCTGGAAAACGCCGGTCTTCATACCCGTTCCCAAGTCGTGCCTGCCATGTGCTTTCTGGATATCTCCGGGTACACCCGGTTGACCCACGAACAAGGGGACCGTGCCGCGGCTGATCTCGCCGAGCGCCTCCGCCGGATCGTCGAACGAACCTCGGTCGAACATGGTGGACGACCGGTGAAGTGGCTGGGGGACGGCGTGATGGTCTACTTCCCCAATCCCGGCGCCGGAGTACAAGCAGCACTAAAGATGATCAGCGCGATCTCCGAGGCAGGACTTCTCAGGGCCCATGTCGGCCTCCACGCCGGCCCGGTCGTCTTCCAAGAGGGCGATTACTACGGCCAAACCGTCAATGTGGCATCTCGCATCGGTGACTATGCCCGGCCCGGGGAGGTCTTGGTGAGCCAGGAAGTTGTCAACCATACCGATGGGTCACTGGTCCGGTTTCGCGAGATCGGGCCGGTGGAACTGAAGGGGGTCGCAGAACCGATCCTTCTTCACGTGGCCGAGGCCGCCGACTCGCGTTGATCTAGGACGAGTCCGGCCTCAGCCGAGTCGGATATAGCCGCCGACCTCGGCTGGGAGGATCCGAAGCGAAACTTGATTGGATTGTGCGTATCCGCGCATCGTCTCGAGCGTCGCCGCGGTGGGAGCGCCGTAGATCTCAAAACCGTTTGACTCGATGAAGTCTCGCGACGCGTCGACGCGGGCCTGGACCCCCTGGAGATGGGCGTCAAATGCGTCGGCATCGGCGAGGACGTGCACAAACGTGACCTCGGTGCCGCTTTCGTTGACGTACGCGAGATGGGTCAGCGTCCCGGGCTTCTCCGCTTTGATCACCTCGACTTCGCTCCGGTAGAAGTCCGCGAAACGCTCACGCGTTCCGGCCTTGAGGCGGTTGTGGCTTATGAAGACGATAGGACTCGACATGGGCACCTCCCTCGTTGTGTGCTTCACCTTCAAGATTCCTCGTCAAGGGGTGGGCGTGTCAGTCGCTCTTGCTCCAGACCCACATGCCCATCCCAACCGGCAAGAGCAGCAGGATCACCATCGCCATCAGGCTGGACTTGGCATTCCAATCGGTCAAGCCCACGCCGATGACCAGAGCGGCGCTGACCACCATGACCAGGTCAACCGTTCGATAGAGGTGGGGAGATCTACGGCGGATCTCCAACACCAGGGTGATGAGGACAATCGAGCACAAAGCCGCCGCCAAGGAGCCGACCAGGAGCCAGCGGACTGAGCCTGGAAGGTCCTCGGCGGCATGCTCGACGGTGTTGAGGACTCCGGCTCCGCCGGCGGCGATCGCCATCACCACCGGCAGGTGGAGATACAGCCACACCTGGGTGAAGCGGGGGACAGGCTTCTCATGCGACGCCAGATCGAAGTAGAGCCACCACAGCCCGATCGCCACCAGCACACCCTGAATTCCGACCAGGACGGCGTCGGTTCCCAACGATCTCACTTCGGCCATGCCGCGCACGGCACCGACGATCACCTCACCCAAGACGATGATGACGAAGAGTCCCATCCGTTCTATGAGCGATGGGGTGGCGGCGATGACGGCATCTCCGTCCTTGAAGTCGGGGGGACGCCAGCGGTTCATGGCGACGTAGAAACCGGCCATCTCCAGGACCAGCGCTGAGGCCCACAGCCAGTAGCGGGCCGGGTCGGTGACGCTGACGCTGATCGCGAAGAGAATGGCCGACAGCAGGTAGGCGGTCGAATAGGGGATCGAGGCCGGCCGGTGGGCCGGATCGTGGAGCCCGGTCCGAAACCACAAGGCGACCAGGATCAGCTTGTTGATGGCGTAGGCGGCGGCGAACCCGGCGTCGCCGTCTCCGGGCACGTCGCCGACGTACACCGCCATGACGGCGACGGCCAGCATCTGGGCGAAGGTGAAGACCCGGACGCTGACGTCGTTGGTGGAGTGGAGGTCGTAGTAGAGAGTGCCGTTGATCCACGACGACCAGACCGCATAGAAGAGGAACACGAACCAGCCCACCCCGGACCAGGAGGGGTGCTCGGCGAGGCGGTGGGCTGTCTCGGCGATGACGACCACGAAGACGAGGTCGAAGAAGAGCTCGAGGAAGGTGACCCGGCGGTCGGCTGGACGATCGGCATACCGGGCCGGGGGCTGCCAGAGCCGCCGGAGGGGGGAGGGCTGCGTCATGCGAGGGCGACGCTACCGACTCCCGCCTTCCCAAGCCGCCTTACAGACAGTCGTCAGTACACCTTCGATCGGATGCTGATCGGCTTGCATTATGGCGCCAACCCCACCAAAATGGCGCCATGCCGAGCATACAGATCAAGGACGTTCCTGAGGAAGTCCATGCCGTCTTCAGGCGACGGGCCGCATCGGCTCGTCAGTCGCTCCAGGAATACCTCTTGTCGCGACTGATCGAGGAGGCAAGCCGCTCCACACTCGAAGAGGTGTTGGACCGTGCGGGCGGTCGCGCCGGCGGTTCGGTGAGCTTCAAGGCTGCGGCGCGGGTTGTTCGGAGGGATCGTGATCGTCGTTGACGCCAGCGTCCTAGTGGTCGCCCTGGCCGATGACGGAGGTGACGGAGACGCGGCCCGAGCCCGGCTCCGAAACGAGCAGCTGGCCGCCCCCGAGCTGATCGACCTTGAGGTCGGTTCTGTTCTTCGTCGTCAGCTGGCAAACGGTTCGATTGACGATCGCAGGGCCCGACTGGCCCTCGGTGACCTCGTCGACCTTCCGATGATGCGAGCACCCCATCGTCCACTCTTACCGCGGTGTTGGGAACTCCGCGACAACCTCACGATGTACGACGCCGCCTATGTAGCCCTCGCCGAAGAGCTCGGATCGTCGCTTCTCACAGCCGATGCCAAATTGACTCAGGCCGCTGGTCCCAGATGTCCGGTGGAGCTGCTTGGGGCGTGAACCCAAGTCATCACGACCCTGGACCGTACTTGACACCTCGCCAGCGATCTCAGTTGATTGTCGAGTCGGCGGGGGACGCCTGCCTTCGAAGTCTCCAGATCGTGCGGCTGACTCCCCACCCGAGACCGATCACGCTGGCGACCACGGCTGCCAGAAAGACATCAGGCACCGATCGCCGTACTAACGCCATCGGGGCATCGGCTTGATCGGCCAGGAACCACCAGACGGCGATCACAAGAACCACATCTATCGCCAAGGGCAGTATCACCTGGGTTGGAACCGAGGTCGTCCCGGTTCGGCGGAGCCGGCGGAACGAGAGAGCTCCGCGGAGGAGGAACAGTCCGACCACCCCCAGGGCGATCCCCTTGGCGTAACGCTCGACAGTGCCTTCATAGATGACGGTGGGGGCAGGTTCCTTTCCGAGGAGGATGCTTGCGATCCCCAGATGCATCTGGTGATACCGCGACGGGACCGACTCATCGTTGACGTTGAGAAGCACCACCACTCCGACTCTCTCTT
>JAICND010000384.1 GCA_025929005.1 Acidimicrobiia bacterium | reverse complement strand
GCCTCAGGCCGATCGAGCAGAGAGTCATCGACCTTCGGGCTGAGGGACTGAGCTACGACGAAATCGCCCATCGATTCAAGAAGGGACCGGACCACATTCGCCGCGTCGAAGGCTACGCACACCTCCGCACGGATCTAGGTCTGACCTGATTCCATCAAGCCCGGGTACCGACGACATGAACTCGGGTACCTGGCACACCGCTGATCCCATTGATAAAGACGAAGTCGTCGCCCACCACGATTTGTTCCACGTACCCGTTCAGGAGTGTCACGGTGTCCGTCGACGACCACGAGAGAAGATCCGGCGATCCGATCAGCTGTGACACCTCGTGCATACGGTCCCCTCCGGTAGGAAGGAAAGACTGGACGTTGAAGTAGAGACCGGCGGAACCAACGCTGGAGGCCGAAACCCACTGGTTGCCCTCAGCGACAGGTGGAAGCATTTCCGACATGTCCATCTCGTCCCAGGTCACATCATCGATCGTTGCTCCCAACACGACCCTTCCCTCGAGTTGTCCCACGGCAACCCGACGACCACCCACCTCGCCAAAGGCATTAACGACATCCATGAATGGAAAGTTCTCGAGTTTCTCCCACGCGTTGCCATCTACTGAGCGCCACAGCTCCAGAAGTGGCAACCGCTCGAACCCCCCGCTCGGCCTTACGATGGCATAGAACATGCTCGAGGTTGCTTCGAGCCTCTCCAATGAGGAGCCGTCGCCAAAGGGAACCGGCGTGGCGAGTAGGCCCTCCAACCCCGAACCGGCAAAAACCGTCAGCTCGTTCCCCGCGATTCCATTCGCCCCGAAAAGGTTTCGGTTGGCACTGACCATCATTCCCAGAGGGTTGGCCGCCACGTCGACATGCATCCCACCAAGGGGGGCACCTGGGTTGACGACTAATTCCAGATCCACGGACGCCCAGGTAGCTCCACCATCTTGTGAGCTTCCCGCCCGTACGACCGCCGCCGCGGGGTCGGCGGCGCTGGGGGCGGTCCCGACTAGATAGAGGTTGGACCCAGAGTGGGCGATGTCACGGGGATAGAGATCCTCGCCAAGGCCAGTCAAAGGCTCCACTACCCAGGCGAAGCCGTCCTGGGACCGGTAGATGGCATGAGGGACTGGAACGCCCTCGGGGATCTGGCGCAGACCAGGGGTGGTGGAGAGGGCGTAGATGAAGCCATCGGAGGCGAAGGTAGCTGCCGTCGTGACCCAACTCCCGACCGTGCCGGGACCGCTTTCCCACTCGAGGTCTGAAGCGACCGCAAGGGGAAGGGCGGGGAGACGGCCGTCGGCAGCGGGTTCGGCACCGAGTTCTCCAGTGAGCCTTGGCACAGCCACCATGACCACCCACACGACTACCGCGACCATGCCCACGCCGATAAGGCCGATCATCACGTTACGCGTTCGCATTGCCGCCTTCCGTCGGTAGCTCTCAATACACGTTTGAGAAGCCGGGTCGGTTCACGCTACCGGGACCCCGGTTCCGCCTCATCAATAAGGCGCGCCAGTTCGGGCAACCCCTCCGCCGACGGATCAATCGCAAGTGCCCGGAGATAGGCGGCCCTGGCCCTTTCGATGCGCTGCTGACTCAGGTAGAGGCGCGCCAGGTTCATAGAAGGGACCGGCGAGTTCGGCGCTAACGACTCGGACAGTTGCCACTCAACCTCGGCAGCGTCAAGATCGCCACTCAGGACCAACGCCACCCCTTTCAAGAGTCGATGACCGGCGTTGTTGGGATCGCCGATCGTCAACAGGGTCAGAGCATTTAGTGCCAAATCGATGTCATCATCGCTCCTGCTTTGCTGAGCGATATCGAGCAAGAGCCGCGCCCGGGTTGTCATCAAGATTGGATCACGAGGCGAGATCGCAAGAGCTCGATCGATCCGAACGAGCCCGTCGCTTAGCGCCCCGTCGTCTCCGGGCCGGGAGGCGACGTCGGAGGCGATGAACCAGTAGCGAATCGAGTCGGGCCGCACCGCCGCAGCGCCATCCGCCGCGGCCAGGGCGCTGTAGTAATTGCCAGCCGCAAGAAGTGTGTAGGAGGCGGCCCCTCGGCGGTCCGCCACCAACTCCAGGGCTCCCAGAACTGCTGCCGCCAGCAACAGGGCCACCAAAACCCCTGCCATCAAACGGGATCGCGCCACCTGGATCGTTGCCTCACCCGAACTTGTGGCGGCCACAAGGAGTCCCGCCAGCACCCAGAAGATCGGATCCACCTCTGACAACGGAAACAGAAACTGTTGTTGGGCGATGTACGCAACCACCCCGGATGCGATGCCGATCACGGCAGGATTCCCAAGGCGAACAGCTCGCAGTGACCTCACGACCAGCCAGCCGGCTGCCGCCAGGTAGAACAACGCTCCGGGGAGCCCCAGTGCTATCGCCATGTCAAGGGCACCGTTGTGGGCGCGATCTGGTGCAACCTCGCGCCCGTATCGTTGCTCGTATTCGGCATTTACCACCGAAGGAAAGACGATCCGGTAGCCCTCGAGACCAGCCCCAACCACCGGTTGGGCACCAAAGGCACGGGTACCGACTCGCCACTCGTCGAGCCTGCTCCGAGCTTCGGGGGACTCGGCAATGTCGAGCAACCGCTGGCCG
>JAICND010000550.1 GCA_025929005.1 Acidimicrobiia bacterium | reverse complement strand
GCTGGAACATGTTCTCGGCGGATCCACGAGGGGTCGATCTGGACGTGTGGGCTTCGATCGAACACACCGACGGTACGACGACCGCGTGGACCATCGACCGCAACGTTCCGGGCGGAGACCTTCAGTACTACCGCTTTGTTCAATGGGCTGAGTCGGCTGTCTTGCTCAAATCAGAAGACGACCTGGTTGGATTGGCTAAGTGGCTTGTCAGTGAGGTCACTAAGCCGGTTACCCGAATCACCATTTTCGGGTCGCAGCGGGATCCAAGCCGGCCAGGAACACCCCGCACCCAACCACGCATAGAGATCCTCCTTGAGGTGGAGGGATCGGTCCTGTCCGAGCCGTTGAGTCCAGATGACTAGATCACCGAGACTCGACGCCTTCCTCTTCGGCCTGATACCGGCAACGGCGGTGGCAGTGCTGCGAATCGTGGTCGGTGCCATTACCTTTATCTGGTCGCTGACTCTCCTACCTCAGATAGACCCGCTCTTGACATGGCTCCGGGTCGATCCGGTTGGCGACGTCGGCTGGTGGCAGTTCTGGCCAACTGCGCCCGAAGGGTTGGTCGTGTCCCTGGCCATCGGTTTGGTCCTTTCCTCGCTGCTCATGACCCTTGGTCTGTGGACCAAAGCGTCGAGTTGGGCCGTGTTCGTGCTAACCCTGGTTGTCCAGCGGTACAACCCCTACGCGTTCAACGGGGGGGACTTCATCCTCCGCAGTGTCCTGTTGCTCGGACTTGCCCTGGCCCCCGCTGGCGTGTATTTGTCGGTCGATTCATGGCGGAGGTCGCGATCGATAGTTTGGGAGGCCCCGTTGGTGCCAGCTTGGACCCTCCGGTTCATTCAGCTGCACATTTCGATGGGCTACATCCTCACTGTCTTGCTGAAGCTCCAAGGTGACACCTGGCTCGGTGGGACCGCCCTGTGGTACGCCTTTAGCCTGGACGGTTTGACCAGGTTCGACATACCAGCCTGGGCAGTGACGCCACCAATCGGGTCGCTATTGGGATGGGCAACGCTGGCAGTCGAATTGGGTGTGGGGGTTGGCGTCTGGTTCCGCAAGACGCGCCCGTATGTGCTCGTCGCCGGCGTGATACTCCATCTGGCGATCGCGGCAGCCTTCGAAATCGGATTCTTCTCTTACGTGATGATCGCGTCCTACCTCGCCTTCCTGCCCTACCGGCGAGATGTCCGGCTGTTGCCTAGACGCGCCGTGCTCGAGCCTCAGTCCGTGTGAAGTCCGACCCCTGGCCGTCCCTGGGTGATTGGTGGCTCGACGAACTATCGGCTGACCCGGCCTACGAGGAAGAGGTTTACCCGTGGCTCCTCGACCTCGTCGCGCCCAAGCAAGGCGAACTATTGCTGGACATAGGTTGTGGCGACGGACGGACGATGGCGAAGCTTGCCGAGTTCGGCGCCCAGGTGGTTGGGTGCGACTTCAACCGATTGCTCCTTAGCAGTGCAAGATCGGTCGGTCCGGTGGTTGTCGCCCGGCTGCCCCGACTGACCTGGGCCCGTC
>JAICND010000327.1 GCA_025929005.1 Acidimicrobiia bacterium | reverse complement strand
CCATCCCGACGCGCCGGACCGAGACATTCACCACAGCCGAGGACAATCAGCCCGAAGTGGAGATCCATGTCCTCCAGGGTGAGCGCGCCATGGCCTCTGACAACAAGAGCCTTGGCAAGTTCCGGCTTACCGGCATCCCCCCGGCACCGATGGGCATCCCCCAGATTCAGGTGACCTTCGACATCGACGCCAACGGAATTGTCAACGTCTCCGCCAAAGACCTTGCCACCGGCAAGGAACAGGCGATGACAATTACGGGCGGGACCGCCCTCGGCCACGACGAAATCGACCGCATGGTCAAAGATGCCGAGGCCTATGCCGAAGAGGACCGGCTGCGACGGGAGGGAGTCGAAACCCGCAACCAGGCTGACCAGCTGTTGCACCAGACCGCCAAGGTGTTGGCCGAGCAGGGTGAAAAGCTGTCCGGCGACGAGCGGGCCAAGATCGACGAGGCCGTTACCGATCTCAAGAGCGCTGTCGAGAACAGCGCCACCCCGACGACCGAGCTCCGCGCCAAGATCGAGGCTCTGGTAACGGCCAGCCAGGGTGCATTCTCCCGGATGTACCAGGAAGCTGCTCAAAGCGGTCAGGCCGGCACCGGGGGCAACGCCTCGGACGACGATGTGGTGGAGGCAGAGATCATTGACGAAGGAGAGCAGGCCTAAGGGCGGGAGACGTGAGCATCAATGAGGACCTGCCGGACATCGAAATAGTTGAGGCTGAGCTTGTTCCTGAAGAGGAACCGGTGACAGCGCAGGCGCTCGGGCTCGACTTGCCCGATGATCCGACGGCAGCGCTGGAGGTCGTCCTCCGGGCGCTCGCCGAATCACGAGCCGAGGCCGATCGCTACGTCGACGATCTGCGGAGGGTCGCAGCCGACTTTGACAACTATCGCAAGCGGACACTGCGCGAACAGGCGGCTCTGATCGAACGGGCCTCCGAGCGGACTCTCACCGCGCTCCTTCCGGTGCTCGACAGCCTCGACTCTGCAGCCAGCATCGAGCCACGATCCGGCACCGAAGAGAAAATGTCTGCGGGTATTCGCGGCACCCTCTCCCAGCTCTTGGACATCCTCGCCAAGGAAGGACTCGAGGTGATACCCACCTGGGACGAGCCCTTCGATCCTCGCTTCCATGAGGCGGTGCTTCGCACCGGCGACGGAGACGATCCGCTGGTGGTGACCAAGGAACTGAGACGGGGCTACCGCTTGGCTGGCCGAGTCCTGCGGCCAGCGTTGGTTGAAGTCGCTCCTGGCGCCCTCCCACCGGACGAGGAGCAGGCCAATCCATGAATCGCGACTGGGCTGACAAGGACTTCTATCAGACCCTTGGAGTTCCCAAAGACGCGACCGCTGACCAAATCAAACGCGCCTATCGAAAGCTTGCCCAACAGCTCCATCCAGACGCCAATCCTGGTGATGCCAGGGCCGAAGAGAAGTTCAAAGACGTTTCCGAGGCTTATGGGGTTCTCTCCCATTCCGATCAACGCAAGGAGTACGACGAAGTAAGGCGGCTGGTCGAGACCGGCGGATTCGGTGGGTTTGGGGGAAGGGGTCCATTTACGGGGGGACAGCGGGTCCGGGTAGAAGACCTCGGTGGGCTCTTTGGAGGGATCGGCGACCTCTTCGGGTTTGGCAACGGTGGACGCAATCGCGGTCCTCGGCGCGGGGTAGATACCAGCGCCGACCTCACACTCTCTTTCAACGACGCCATCCAAGGGGTCACCACCACGGTGGCGGTGCGGGGGGAAGCCCCCTGTTCTCGATGCGGTGGGAATGGCGCCGAGCCTGGCACTGCCGTCAATACCTGCCCCACCTGTGGCGGGACCGGCTCTGTCGCCCAGAACCAGGGGATGTTCTCTTTCGCCCAGCCATGCCCGCAGTGCGGCGGCTCGGGGCGGATAGTCGCGACACCATGCACGCAGTGCCGCGGGCGGGGACGGGAGACGCGAAGCCGCAATATCAAGGTGCGCATCCCGGCTGGCATCAACGACGGAGCTACGGTCCGGCTAGCAGGCAAGGGTGGCCCCGGGAGCGACGGTGGCCCGGCCGGGGATCTCCTCGTGAAGGTGACTGTCACTCCTCATGGCGTTTTCGGCCGAAGGGGTGACGACCTGACCATCGACGTCCCGATCAGCTACACCGAGGCGACCCTTGGTACCAGTGTCGAGATCCCGACCCTGAACGGTGTTGTCAACATCAAGATCCCGGGAGGAACTCCCACCGGGAAGGTGTTCCGGGTGAAGGGCCGAGGTATCAAGCCTGAACGCGGACCCGCTGGGGACCTCTACGCGAAAGTCGAGGTGGTCGTGCCCCGCAAGGTGTCACGCGAGGAGCAGAAGCTGCTTGAGCAACTGGCCGAGCACGAAACTGAGGATCCACGCGCCCATCTCAAGGTGACTCCATGAGCGAGAAGCGACATGCCGCGGTGTTCGTCATCTCGGTCGCAGCTGAACTGTCGGGGATGCATCCGCAAACCCTGCGGATCTACGAGCGCAAGGGTCTCATCGACCCTTATCGCACCCCCGGCGGAACCCGGCGCTACAGCCAGGACGACATCGACCGCCTCAACCTCATTCAGGAGCTGACGGCGAAGGGACTTAACCTCGAAGGGGTGAAACAGGTGCTCCAGCTTCAGAACGAGGTGCTGCGGCTTCGTGATGAAGTCTCTGACCTGCGCCAGGACATGGAGCGACACCGCCAGGAGACCGAGCGTCTGATCGAGCAGACCCATCGCTCGTACCGCCACGAGATCGTTCTGCGTTCCGATCTTCTCCCGCAAACTCAACGGGACCAGCGCCGTTGACCGGCTGGCCCGCTTTCGTTCCTTTCGCGACCCAGACCCGTCGTTTTACGACGGGTCTGGGTGATAAAAGCGCGATCAGAGACAGTGTTTGAGGCTCATCCTTCCTTGGCCAGGGCGGCCGAGAGCCGCTCGTCCGCCTGTAT
>JAICND010000367.1 GCA_025929005.1 Acidimicrobiia bacterium | reverse complement strand
TTTACGGCGGCTGCGTATTCGAAGACGAAGACAGCGTGCTCGAGCTGGTTCGCATCGAAGCCGGAGACGACCGCTACTCAGCAGAACTGGGCTCGGGACAGCGACTGGGTGCACGGGATGCAATCGATCTGGCGATCTCCCACCTCGAGGAGCTGGCCAATGAAACCGCGGTCCTGAGGCGGGTGGATTCGCATTAGGTAGCATCCGCCGAGATGGGGTCCCCACCACATCGAACCGGGACCCACCAGGCCGCCCGTTCCTCGGTCGCCGCTCTCCTCTCTGCGGTGATCCCAAGCTGGGGTCAGGCGTACACCGGCCGGAGAACGCTCGCCAAGGCCCTGTTCGTGATCGATGCCGTCATGACGCTATCCCTTGTGCTGGTAGTCACCACGTTTCAGATCGAGGCGTTGCGGATGTGGGTCAGCGCCGACGCCCTCGTGGTGTTGATGGCGCTCAACATCATGCTGTTGGCCTATCGGGGGCTGGCTGTCCGTGGCGCCTACACCAGCGCCGAGCAACGGGATAGCGGTGCCGCCACGGTCGCCAGGATCTCGGCGGCCGCGGTGCTCCTAATCATTCCTCACCTTGGGTTCGGCTACCTCGCATGGATCCAGCACGATTTGATCACGACAGTGTTCGCTGCTCCGATCGCCGCCGACACCACCACAACAACCTTGGTGTCATCGACCACCGTTGGGGAGGACTCGACCACCACAACCGCAGCAACCACGACAACCGCGGCGCCAACCATCTGGGATGGTGTGGAGAGGCTCAATATCGCCCTCCTTGGGTCCGACATGCGCCCCGACCAGGAGGAACTCGACCCCGGGAGTCGCGGCTATCTGGGCCATCGCACCGACATCATGATCGTGATCAGCATCAACCCGGCGCCGCCCTACGACGTCGCCGTCCTCCCGGTTCCGAGGTTCCTTTCCAATTTTGAGATGCCGGAGGGATACGGGGTGGAGCCGACCCTGGACGACTGGGACTGGATCGGACATGTCTGGCGACGGGCCGAGGACATCGCCCCCGAGCTTTATCCAGGACCGGGCCGACCCGGGGAGAACGCGGTCAAGACAGCGCTAGGTGGACTCTTCGACCTGCAGATCCACTACTACGCCCTGATCACCGTTGGAGGCTTCATTGACATCGTCGATGCTTTCGGTGGTGTCACCATCGATGTGCCAACCAGAATCGTCGACCGTCGCTACGACACAGCCGACGACCATGAGGGCGCCACTCGAGTCACCATGGTCATCGAGGAGGGACCTCAGCGCCTCGATGGTTTTCACGCACTGGCCTATGCCCGGATCCGGTCGCAATCCCACGAGTTTGCCCGCATGCACCGGCAGAGATGCATCATCTCGGCTCTCATCGAACAGACGAACCCGGTCACTCTGCTGCTCAACTTCGAGCCGATCGCTGCCGCCATCAAGGACAACGTCCTCACCGACATCCCCCAGGATCGGCTGGTCGACTTTGTCGACATGCTCCCCAACCTCCACACCGAGAACTTCACAACGTTGCCGATTGACACCGACTACGAGATCCAGGCACCGGTCAGCGGCATTCGCTACTACGACCTCGAGCGCATTAAGGCCGACGCCCAGCTTGTCCTCACCGACCCAATCAGAGCGCGAGCGGAACTGGGGCTAACCGGACTCGACACCAACTGCGAAGAGTCTCTCGACCCTTGATCCTCCTTTCTTGCGTAGAAACAGGAAGGGAGGTGGGGAGGTCCGTCATTCCACCCAGAGGTTGTCGTGAAGTTTGAAGAATTCGTCCTGCTCCGAATCTGACATCTCGCTCAGGCGGACAAGACCCTCAAAATAGGGCTCGCGGGGTGCCCCCGGGGCGAACAGGATCAGCATCGAGGCGGGTGCACCAGAGTCGTTGCGGAATCCATGGATGCCGCCGGGTGGCACATACTCGAAATCGCCGGCACTGGTCGGGTTCCACTGATTCCGATCAAAGATGCTCACCGTGCCCGACAAGACGAAGAAGGACTCGGAGATTCTGCGGTGGAAGTGGAGTTTCGCTCCGCTCGGGGCCGGACTCATCTCCCACTTGTAGAGCCCGAACATCCCGTCCGTGGAAGCACCGGTTGCCAAGTAGTGGACCCTGTTGCCATTGGCATAGCTGATATCGGGACTCTGGGTCGCTGGCCGAAACCGCCCACTCGACTCACCCTTGTCCCCCCAGTAGCGCTTTTCAGGATACGTCATAACAAGAATCCTCTCCCGCTCGGATCTGATTTCGAGCCTAGGCATGCCTCGCAGAATCCCCTCGTGTCGCTCCCATTTCCGGACGAAACCACGGCCATCTCTGATGCCGTTCATCGCATGAGCGCGGATTACCTCGAGAACCTCGACAACCGTGATGTGCGCAGCAAAGGCGCAGATTCTTGTGTGAGGTTCAGTCCCAGAGGGTGACGATCACCGAGACGATCGAGTAGGCGATGATCGCGTTGACGCCGTTGATCGTCCAATAAGTGCCACCCTTTTGCTCGTACAACTGGGTGACCAGGGCACTCACGACGCCAAATCCGATCCCGAGCACGATTCCCAAGGCGAGCCCATCCGCAAAACTGACGGCCCCAATCGCCTTCGCCAGCATGGCAATAACGATTGCTGTCACGAAATAGCCAATAAACGTCGGGACCAGCAGCGGCACCAGTGGAGCTCCCTCGGTGGGAGTCACCCTGGCCGCCTGCGTCCATGCCT
>JAICND010000137.1 GCA_025929005.1 Acidimicrobiia bacterium | reverse complement strand
GTTCAAGAGACGCAGACAGTTTCTGCCGATCTTCCTAGCCGTTCTTGCCATGACCTTCGCGGCCTGTACCGGCGACGGAGGCAACGGAACCACTGCCCCTGACGGTGAGGTGGCAGCAACCGTCGGCCTGGTATTTGACATCGGTGGGCGAGGCGACCAGTCCTTTAACGACTCGGCCGCGGCAGGGCTTGACCGGGCCGAGACCGAGCTCAACGTGGCAACCAACGAGGCATCGCCCAACGACGACGGCTCTAACCGGTTGGAGCTGCTGAACCTGGCGGCCACGACCAACGACATCGTCATTGCGGTTGGGTTCCTCTTCGAGCCCGACACCGTCACCGCAGGCAGAGAGAACCCGGAGACCAACTTCGCGGTGGTTGACTCGGCCATGCTCGACTTCGTCCAGGTTCCGCCTACCCCATATCAAGACAACATTGCCGGTCTCGTCTTCGCCGAGCATCAGGGCTCCTTCCTGGTGGGAGCGGCGGCGGCCCTCAAGTCAACGACCGGAACCATCGGTTTCATCGGTGGGGTGAGCGGCGTCGGAGGCTTGATCGAGCGCTTCGAGGCCGGGTTCCGGGCTGGTGCTACGACCGTTAATCCTGACATTGAGATCGTGTCCCAGTACATAACGTCAGCTCCTGACTTTGACGGTTTCAATGCCCCCGACCGCGCCCGCGACATTGCCCTGGCCATGTACCAGGACAACGGTGCCGACATCGTCTATCACGCCGCTGGTGGCTCCGGTGCTGGGCTCTTCGAGGCAGCCCGCGAACACAGCGACGCCACAGGCACCAAAGTGTGGGCCATCGGAGTTGACTCTGACCAGTACAACACCTCCGATGAAGGAGTCCGCGATTACATCCTCACTTCCATGCTGAAGCGGGTAGATGTGGCCGTGTACGAGATCATCGAGGCCCACATTGCAGGCACCTTCGCGGCCGGGCCAACCACCTATGACCTTTCAGTCGACGGTGTTGGCTACTCAACAACCGGCGGCTTTGTGGATGACATCGCCTCACAGCTGGAGGACTTCAAGTCTCAGATCGTGAGTGGTGCCATCGTGGTACCAACCGACCCTGCGGAAGTAGGCGGCTGATCCGGTTCACAGTCACCATCTAAGAGGGAAGCGGGACCGGCCTATTGTCCGGTCCCGCTTCTTGAGTCGGAGGACGAGTTGGCGCTAGCCATCGAGCTGATAGGGATAACCAAGCGTTTTCCGGGCGTGGTCGCCAATGACCACGTCGAGCTCAAGGTCGAAGAAGGCGAGATACACGCGATCTGCGGTGAGAACGGCGCCGGCAAGTCGACCCTCATGAAAGTCCTCTACTGGATGCTGCAGGCAGACGAGGGGACCATGAATGTCTTCGGGCAAGAGGTCCGGTTCGCGTCCCCCACCGAGGCGATAGGCGCCGGAATCGGAATGGTGCACCAGCATTTCATGCTGGCTGACCAACTCACCGTGTTGGAGAACGTCATCCTTGGCGCCGAACCCGTTCATGCCCTCGGATTGATCGACTTCGACGAGGCTAAAGACCATCTCAAGAAAGTCGCCGAGTCATATGGCCTCTTTATCGACCCAGACGATCTAGTCGAAGAACTGGAAGTCGGAGAGCGGCAGCGGGTCGAAATCATCAAGGTGCTTTACCGCGGGGCCAAGATCCTGATTCTCGACGAACCCACTGCCGTTCTAGTTCCCCAAGAGGTGGAAGAACTCTTCCGCAACATGCGCGACCTTAAGAAGGACGGCGCCACGATCCTGTTCATTGATCACAAACTCGACGAGGTTCTCGCCATCGCCGACACGATCACCGTCCTGCGCCAGGGTCAGTCGGTGGCCACAGTCAAGCCCGACCAGGTCACCGCTCAGGATCTCGCCGAGCTGATGGTCGGCTCGGAACTGCCAACCCCGGAGACGACCGAGTCCACGGTGCGAGACGAAGTCGCGTTGGAGGTATCTGGCTTGACCGTGATCGACCAAGATGAGAGGGTCATCGTCGATGACGTGTCTTTCAGGGTTCGCCGGGGCGAGGTCCTGGGCATCGCCGGCGTCGAGGGGAATGGTCAAACCGAGTTGATCGAGGCCGTAATCGGAACCTCACCGGCGGCACGCGGCATTGTCACCCTTAACGGAGCAGACGTCACCCGGGCGACGGTTCGCCACCGCCGTGAACAGGGGATCGGCTACATCCCCCAGGACCGTCACCGGGAAGGCTTGCTGCTTCCGGCGCCGCTATGGGAGAACGCCGCACTCGGACACCAGACCCAGCAGCCATTCTCAAAAGGGATCTGGATGGATCGCCAGGGCGCCCGTCAACGCACCGAGGACATCAGGCGCGAGTTCGATGTGAGGACGCCGGATGTCGATGTTCCCGCCCACGCCCTGTCAGGGGGGAACCAGCAGAAGCTGATCGTTGGTCGCGAGATGATGGCGGAGCCCTCCGTGTTGCTGGCCGCCCATCCGACCCGAGGGATCGACGTAGGGGCCCAGGCCGCGGTGTGGGAGGACATCAAGGCCGCCCGCAGGGCCGGTATGGCAACGCTGCTCGTCTCCGCTGACCTCGATGAGCTGATCGGACTCTCCGACACAATCGTGGTGATGCTGCGGGGGCGCATAGTCGCCACCTTGGATCCGGCCACCGTCACCCCACGCGACCTTGGTGCATTCATGACGGGTGCCACGTCCGCAGGCGCCGCATGAAGGCGATTCCGCTCTGGAAGCGTGCCAGCCTCCTTCTAGCCGCTCCTGTGGCGGCTCTGATCTTCTCAATTCTCATGTCCTCGATAGTGCTGGTCCTGTCGGGGAGCAGTCCTTTGCGCGCTTACGCCGACATGTTCGAGCATGCCAGCCGCCTGGAAACCATGATCGACATCCTCAATCGGGCAACCCCCCTTTACATCGCAGGGGTGGCGGCTGCCATCGGTTTCCGCATGAACCTCTTCAACATCGGGGTCGAGGGCCAGTACCTGTTAGCCGCCATCGTCGCCGCCCACCTGGGGGCCATGGTCACCCTGACCCCAGTGCTGCATGTGACCTTCATCATGCTCGTGGCAATGGTCGTGGGGGCTGCCTACTCGGGCTTCGCCGGTCTCCTCAAGGTCACCAGGGGAGTCAATGAGGTGATCTCGACGATCATGCTCAACGCCATTGCCATTTCAGGACTGGTTGCCTATCTGGTCCGTCTCTGGCAAGCCGGTGGTGCTATCGATCCCGGATCTGCCCAGCAGGTCGGAACCACCCCCATCCCCGAGTCGGGTCTGTTGCCGGATCTGAACGTGGTCGTCGAAGGTCTCTTTCGCGAATTGCGCCAGGGAAAGGAGCTGACCGGCGTGCTCTTGGTAGCCATCCTCGTCGGAGTCGGCTACCACGTACTCGTCAACCGCACCAGGTTCGGGTTCGATCTCCGCGCCAGCGGTATCAACCCCTTTGCGGCCAACGTGGGAGGGGTGCCCCCCAAGCGGATGGTCGTCGCAGCGATGGCGCTTTCGGGGGCGATCGCAGGGCTTGTCGGGCTGAGCGAGATCATGCACATCGGGTTCTTTCCGGCCAACCCAATTAAGGGCCTCGGATTCACGGGAATTGCCGTCGCGTTGCTGGGCCGCAACCACCCGCTGGGCATCGTTTTCGCCGCTCTGATTTTCGCCTTTCTCGACGTGTCCTCAGGCGTCCTCCAGTTCACTGGCGCCGCCTCCCGTGAGATCGTCGTGATCATGCAGGGCGTCATCATCCTGGCCGCGGTCGTTGCCTACGAGATCGCCCGTCGTGCTCGCGAAAAGGAAGAGGCGCGTGCCGCCGCCGAAGCGATGGTGGCCGTATGAAACGTCTCTCCGAGCTTCCGGCGTGGCTGCGCTGGTCGCTTTACGCGGCCGGAGGGGTATTGCTGCTCACGGTCGTCCAGACACTGGAAGGCACCGATCGTCTGACCTCGGTCACCTCTGCTCAGTCGATGCTGCGATGGGCGATACCCATCCTTTTGGCCGGGTTGGGTGGCCTCTACTCGGAACGGGCCGGGGTGGTCAACATCGGTCTGGAAGGAATGATGATCCTGGGCACCTGGTTTGGTGCCTGGGGCGCCATCACCTATGGAGCCTGGTGGGGGATCGTGGCGGGCATCATCGGAGGTGCGCTGGGTGGCCTCCTCCATGCGGTGGCCACCGTCACGTTTGGAGTCGACCACATCATTTCGGGCGTCGCGGTCAACATCCTTGCCCCCGGGATCACCAGGTTCCTGTCCTCGGAGATCCTCACCAACATCCCTGGGGGATCAATCACACAATCGCCCCGGGTACCGGGGGTAGGCAGCGCCACCATACCGTTTCTGGCGGGTGGGACCATCGGGAACTGGACTACCCCTGACCTCTTCGGCTGGCTGGGAACGCGGGAGTGGTTCTTCATATCGGACTTCGCAAACCTCCTCAAGGGAGTGATGACCCGGGTCTCGTGGGTCACGCTGATAGCAGTCCTACTGGTTCCTCTCACCGCCTGGCTGCTGTGGCGGACCCGCTTTGGACTGAGATTGAGGATCTGTGGTGAGAGGCCAGAAGCGGGAGAGGCGCAAGGGATCGACGTGTACCGCTACAAGTACATCGGTGTGGTCATCAGCGGCGCTCTGGCGGGCATGGCGGGTGCCTTCATCGCCAGCCCTGAGTTGTCTGGGATCTACTTGGAGGGTCAGACCACGGGTCGCGGCTTTATCGGTTTGGCGGCGTTGATCTTTGGCAACTGGCGGCCCATCGGCGTGCTCGGTGGAGCCCTCCTCTTTGGCTATCCGTTCGGAATCGGGTTGCGCGACCTGGACGGCTCCGCCTCGCATGGCTTGATCCTGGTCAACGCCATCGGACTCGCCGCCGTCGCGATATGGGCGTTCACGCGAAGCAAGCGAACCGACACGGTGCTCGCCCTGGCTCTCAGCGGCATCTTCGCTCTTTGGTACTTCACGACAGACGTCGTGCCCGACGTTTGGATCAACATTCTTCCGTTCGTGATCGTCTTGTTGGTCTTGATCTTCTTCGCCCAGCGGTTGCGACCGCCCGCGGCTGACGGTCTTCGCTATCGCAAGGGACAGACCTGACGGCTCGCCCCGCGCCGGTGGTTTTCGACCCCTACTCCGACGAGTTTCAGGAAGACCCATATCCCACTTATGTGCGGTTGCGGGCGGAGACTCCGGTTTTCTACGACGACGACTGGGAACTGACGTTCTTCACTCGCCATGCCGATGTGGCCGGAATTCTCAAGGATCGG
>JAICND010000089.1 GCA_025929005.1 Acidimicrobiia bacterium | reverse complement strand
GAGTCGAGCCGAGCCGTCTGTTCGGGAGCTACTGCCCAGCGTCGGGCCTGCTCCACGGACATGAGCTCAAGGGTGGCGCCCAGGATTCCGACTGTGCCTGCCGTCCGTTCGGCCGACGCCGTCAGCACGGGCGAAGAGGAGCCGAGAGCCGATCGAATCACGTGACCCTGGCGACGATCAACCCAAGTGGGGACCGCCACGACCTCATCCAACTCCCAGGAACCTTCCAGTTTCGCCACCCTCACCATCAGCATCAAGCCGTCCTGGGTCTTGGCGTCGGTTTGATTGGAAAGGAAATTTCCCAACCCAAAAGCCACTGGTTTATCAGCGATCCATGCCAGCGGCTGCACGACGTGGGCATGGTGACCGACGATCAGATCAATGTCGTCGGAGCCAGCTAACCGGTCAGCCAGATCGGTCTGATACGCAATCGGGTTGGTGTTGTACTCCGCTCCCCAATGCAAAGACACGACGACGAACTCGGCGCCCACCCTCCGCAACCTGGCCGCATCCGTGAGGATTCGCTCAGGGTCGATGAGGTTCGCAAGCCACGGCTGATCACGCGGTACCGAGAACCCGTTGAATCCATAGCTGTAGGAGGCATGGCCAACGATGAGCCCGTCGACCGTATAGAGGATCCCGTTGGCGGTCCCGGCATCGAGAGCGGTACCTGTGTGTTCCAATCCCACCTGCTCGAGGGCGGAGATCGTTGACTGCACCCCCTCGACGCCAAAATCGAGGGAGTGATTGGAAGCTGTTGAACACGCATCAAAGCCGGCGGCTTGGAGTCCGCTGGCAACCGCGGCCGGGGCGGCGATCAGGGGGAACGGTGAGGAGATCACCCCTGGCACTCCGATCGCCACTTCAAGGTGACACACCGCCCAGTCCACCGCTCCGATCGCCGGAGCCACCTCCGAAAAGATCGGAGCAAAGTCATGAGCGATTCCACGGACCTGGCCATAGCGGGCGGCGCTGTTGGTGACCGGGGTGTGAGGAAGGACATCTCCTGTGAACAAGAAGGTTGCCTCCGCCGTGACGGCCGGAGGACCGGGGTCGATGGCTGCCACCGGCAAAGTCGAAAAAGCAGCCACCACACCGAGACAGGCCATCCAGGAAGGGCCCCTCGTGCGGTGTCCGAACTGCATCCCGCCAATTCTGGCTGACTGGGATGACGCGCCAAGGGAAAGAAGGCCCCTTTGGTGACACGAGCGCATAACGTCGCCAGATGGCGAGCGGAAGACGGACCAACCTCGCTTTGGCCACCCTGCTCATCGGGGCCGTCATCACCGGCCTCGCTTCGAACACGATCGGAGTGGACTGGCCTCTCGATCTCGCCACCGTCCACGGCGTCATGGCCCTGGCCATCCTTGGGTTGGCGCCGTGGAAGTCGCTCGTGATTCGCCGCGGGCTCAGACGACGTCGGACGGGAAACTGGACCTCCCTCGTTCTGCTTGGGCTCACGTTGACGGCTCTCTCTAGTGGCATCCTCCACTCCACCGGCCTGGCAACCCGCATCGGTCCGCTGACGATTATGCAGGTCCACGTGGGCGCAGCAGTTATTGCCCTGGCCATGGCGGTCCAGCATTTTCTGCGTCATCCGGTGCCACCCAGAACTACTGACATCGACCGCCGCGCCATGCTGCGGGCGACCGTCTTGGCGTCCGGGGCGAGTGTGGGGTGGCTCGGCTGGCAGCAGACTCTGCGTGCCTTGGCCTGGCCCGGGGCCGATCGAAGGTTCACCGGTTCGCACGAACGGGGCTCGGGAGATCCGGACGGCCTCCCCGTAACCTCGTGGTTCGATGACCGGGTACCCGGGATCGACCCTGATGACTGGCGGGTCGACGTCGCCGGTCACGATTGGACTCTGGCCTCGATCAGAGAACAACCCAACGAACAATTTCATGCCTTGCTCGATTGCACCGGGGGCTGGTACTCGATTCAATCCTGGGAGGGAGTACGCCTCGACCATCTCCTGGAAGCCGGCGACTGGCGCAGCTTCGAAGTGCGATCGGCCACTGGCTACTCGCTCTTGTTCCCGATACGCGACTTGGGGAGGGTCTATCTAGTCACAACTTTGGGAGGCGAGCCTTTAAGCCCGGGACATGGATACCCGGCTCGGATCGTGGCGCCTGGCCGCCGCGGGTTCTGGTGGGTGAAGTGGGTGGTGTCGATTCGGCCGTCAATGCGGCCATGGTGGCTGCAGTCGCCGTTTCCGCTGACCTGACCTCAGCGGCTGGCAGCCTTCTTGTACCGGTTCACCGCGAGCGGAACAAAAATCGCCAGGATGAGAATCATGTAGAGGATCGAGGCCAGGACCGGGTTTTGCAGGGGCCACGCATCGGACACAGCTGACTCAGAGGGCGTGTTGCCGAAGAGCTCCCTGACTGCCTGCGTGACCGCGGACACCGGGTTCCACTCCGCCACGACCTTCAGGGGGGCGGGCAACCCGTCGGTGCCCACGAAGGTGTTGGCGATGAAAGTGAGCGGAAAGATCACGAGAAATACAGCGTTGTTGAACACCTCGACGCTGCTGACCGTCAGACCAACCGTTGCCATCACCCAGGAGATCGAATACGCGAACAGCAACAACAAGAGGAAGCCCGCGGCGGCCTCCAGGAAGGAGGTCCGGATCCGCCAGCCGACCAATAATCCCGTTAGAGCCATGATTACAACCACCAGTGTGTTGTTGAGTAGATCGCTGGTGGTACGACCGATCAGCACCGCTGATCGAGCCATTGGCAATGAACGGAAGCGGTCGATGATCCCGTTCTTCATGTCATTGGCGAGACCCGAACCGGTGATGGTGGCCCCAAAAATGCAGGTCTGGACGAAGATCCCGCCCATCAGGTATTCGCGATAGTTAACCCCGGGAATTACGATCTCCGCCCCGAAGACATAGGCAAAAAGCAGGACGAACATGATCGGCTGGATCGTCGAGAAGACCAGCAGATCGGGCACCCGGGCGATCTTGAGCAGGTTGCGCTTGGCCACGACGGCGCCGTCCGCCAGGGCTGAGGCGATTGTCGTCATTGGTTGGTCTCCTCCTCGGCGGCATGCCCAGTCAGGGTCATAAACACATCGTCGAGAGTGGGACGCCGCAGGGTGAGGTCGAGCACCTTCACTGCCTGGAGGTCAAGCGCCCGGAGGGTTTCGACCAGCGTCTCACCTTCACTCGAGACGGGAACGGTGAGATGGCGGGTGTGTTCATCAATGGTTACTGCGCCCATTCCGATCGCCGTCAGAACACTGGCGGCTGGTGCGATCTGATCCGGTGACGCCACCGTCACCTCAAGACGTTCACCACCCACCTGAGACTTCAGCTCGTCGGCCGTGCCAAGCGCAATAACCCGGCCGTGATCGATTACCGCGATCTTGTCCGCCAGGCGATCGGCCTCGTCGAGGAAGTGGGTGGTGAGAAGCAGAGTGGCCCCTTGGGCGACGAGGTCGGCGATTACATCCCAGAGAGCGATCCGGCTTCGAGGATCGAGCCCGGTGGTTGGTTCATCGAGGAAGATGACGCTGGGGCGAGCTACCAGGGCGGCCGCCAGGTCGAGACGCCGACGCATGCCGCCGGAGTAAGTTTTGACCTGTCGATCGGCCGCCTCATCGAGATCGAACTGATCGAGTAGCTCCCGGGACCTCTTCCGGCTCGTGTTCTTCCCCAGGTGGTACAAGCGCCCGACCATGTCGAGGTTCTCGTAGCCCGTGAGGTTCTCGTCGACCGCGGCGTACTGCCCGGACAAACCGATGACACTTCGGACCTCGGCGGCATGGGTGGCTACGTCGATTCCGTTGACCCTCGCCAAGCCTTTATCGGGCTTCAACAACGTGGTGAAAATGCGAACAGAGGTGGTTTTGCCGGCACCGTTCGGACCCAGCAGGCCCATAACGGTCCCCTCGGGCACCGACATGTCGAGGCCCTCTAGGGCGACTACTGATCCGTAATGTTTGACAAGGCCCTCGGCCTCGATTGCGAGAGACACGTTCTACTTCCTACTCGAACGGGGAAATTTGGCGTTTAGCCGACACAGTGTCAATTCCACGGAGACGGGGACAACTGGGCGCGCCAAAGCAGACCACTCGGCGCCGGTACCATCAGCCATCGATGACGGGCAGCCCCGGCTCTCCCCCACCGGTCCTTGTGGCCGAGACCCTGTGGTCTCGAATACGAAGCCTCGATCTGAAGATCATCGGATTTCTGCGACGGCGGAGCGTGATGCTCCTCCGGGTCTCATTGGGGATTGTGTTCTTGTGGTTTGGGGCCCTCAAGGTCACTGGCGCCACGCCGGTGACGGACCTCGTGGCCTCTGTGGTCTACTGGGTCGACCCTGACTGGTTCGTGCCGACGCTTGGTGTCGTTGAGATGGTGGTAGGAGCCGGGCTCATCGCCGCCAGGGCCATGCGATTGGTGCTCCTTCTCTTTGTCATTCAGATGGTCGGGACCTTCCTGGTATTGATGATCCGACCTGACATCGCATTCCAGAAGGGCAACCCAGCCTTGCTTACCGTGGAAGGTGAGTTCGTCGTCAAGAACCTGGTATTGCTGTCAGCCGGGCTCGTTGTCGGCGCAGGAGTCCGAGCGCTGCCGGGTTGGGACGAGGAGCGACATGCCTCCGCTGCGACCTAGGCAGCAGTCCGGTCCCCCGAACGACGACTCAACCACCACACCATCAGCCCGCCCAAGAGGACACCCCCCAGCCCGATCTTCCAGATGCCACCGCCTGACGAGGCCGGGTCCGCAGCCGCCAAGTAGATCGACTCTCCGGGCGCCACCAACGAGCCCTCCCGTCCCGGGTCGCCGGAGTCATATTTGACTTTGGGATGACCGGCCTCGGTGGTGTAGTGCGGCCATGGAAGATTCTCCGAAAAGGCGGCTTCGACCGGTCTACTGCCAGCCACCGCCACGGTCACCGTCCACACCGCCGAACCTGGGTACCGCACGGTTCCCAGAAAGACGCCGCTGGCTGCCGGAGTCAGCTGAACCGGCGCAACGGTCTCGGTGGTGTCAGAGGTGAAGCTGAGCGTTACCCCGGACCCGCCCGAGTCTGCAGCCACCGCGTAGGCCACTAGCAGCGGATCGTCGGCCTCGGCCACGAACGCCTCGACCAAGAGTTCCGGAGCCGTTTCGGGACTCGACATCATCAGGGCGAGGATGCCAAGGACCGTGAAGGGCACGTACACCTAGGGGCGAGGAGGGGTCATGCCACGGTCACTTCGCACCCGACCACTGCGACACCTCCGTCGGCAAAGGTGCCAGGAGAGTCGATCGTCTCATCCGGTGGGAAGAACTCATACACGCCGTTGCTGTTCATATCGATGTGAACCATCGGAAACACCATGTCGGTGGCGGTCAGAGGCTGATCGAGAGTTACAACCACGTCGGTCGACGTTCCTGCTGGAAGCAGTTCGGAGTTACCGATCACGGGACCCGGCTGTCCGTCACTGTTCCCATGCACGGCGATGAAGCCGGGTGAGGGAAGTGTCACGGATGCCACCGTGATGGTCGTGCCGTCCGAGGATTGATCCTCTGCCACGATGTCGGAAGGGGAGACCGCAGGAGCGGCCACTCCGGTCGTATCCGTGCCGGCGGTGGTAGTCGTGGTTTCGTCGGCGTCTCCTCCACAGGCAGGAACGAGGGCTAGGACGGCCAAAATCAACAAGGTTCTTTTCATGACTTCTCCTCTTGATGCGACGTTCAGGAGCCGCCCAGGACAATACGACTGGACTGCCGTAGCGGGTTCACCCGAAAATCTCTCAGCCGGTCACTGTCACGGCTCCCGTCATCTCGGGATGGATTTCACAGAAGTACGCATAAACACCGGCCTCATCGAACGTATGGGTGTACTGAGCTCCAGGGCTGATGTTTCCGGAATTGAACGAGAAGTCCTCTGCGGTCCAGGTGTGCGCCAGCGTGTCGGAGTTGACGATTGTGAGCGGTTCTCCTACCGCGATCGAAGGCGATCCGGTGAAACTCAAGTCCACAATGGTGATCGTGGCGGGCGCTGGTGGATCCGGCTGCGCACAGCCCGCCATCACGACCAGCATTATCAGGTATTTGTTCAAGAGGGGATTCTCCTGTTGTTGACACCATTGACTACGCCAGTGGCCGTGCCCCTGGTTCCCAGTTGGGGCGTCAAGTGAGACGAGTCACCGACAAACAGCGGCGTGCCCGTCTTGGGCGTTGCCACCGATTGGCCCTCTCAAGCCGTTCGGGGAGTGTTGCCGAGATCGCTCACAGCTTGGTCGGAATTCACTCCTCCGATCCGGTCACTGTCTTCCTCGCGGCCCGCGCTCGCAACCCCGCTCTCACAATCACCGACATCGAAGACTGCCTCTATACGAAGAGATCGGCAGTCCGCGTGCTGGGGATGCGGCGCACGTTGTTTGTGGTGTCCCGGGAAGATGTCCCGCTGCTGGTATGGGGGTGTGCGGAACCCATGGTTCGGGCCGAGACCACCCGTCTTGAGAAGATGCTGTTAGAGGCGGGG
>JAICND010000112.1 GCA_025929005.1 Acidimicrobiia bacterium | reverse complement strand
TGGCCGAGCGGCGCGAGCGGATGGTCGAAGTGTCGTGGCCTCCGGATCGAGTGGGAATCTTCACCGTCTGGGTTCAGGTGGAGGCGCTCGATCGGACCCGTCTCCTGCGAGATGTCACGGCCGTCATCTCGGACCTCGGTGGGAACATCACGGCCTCTTCCTCGGTGACCGGCCGGGACCGCGTTGCTGTCTTGAGATACGAAGTCGAGCTCTCGGACCCGGCCCAATTACCGAGGCTGTTGGCCGATCTCCGTGGGGTCGACGGCGCTTTTGCCGCTTACCGGCTCGTTACTGAGCCTTCCGATAGTTGATCGATGATCATCGCTAGCCGGCCCCTGTGGCTCGCCCAGACCAACTGCTACGTATTGGCCGCAGAGTCGGGAGGACCGGCGGTTTTGATCGATGCTCCGCCCGAGCCCGATGCCCTCACCGAGATGGTGAGGGAGCACAATGTCATCCCGGCGGCCCTGTTGCTGTCTCACGGGCACATCGACCACATGGGTGGGGCAGGCCCGTTCAACCGTTCGACCGGGGCCACGGTGTACGTCCATCGAGACGATGACTTCCTTACGCTCGACCCGGGGCGGCAGCTTCGATCACTGTTCGGAATGGCGCCAGGAGGTGACTACCAACCACCCGAGAAGCTGGAGTCGCTCGAGCACCAGATGATCATCAAGATCGGGGGGCTCGAGATTGAGGTGCGTCACACCCCGGGCCACACCCCCGGGCATTGCTGCTTCTATCTGCCGCAGGAGGGTGTCTTGTTCTCCGGCGATCAACTTTTCGCTGGATCGGTCGGGAGGGTGGATCTCCCGGGTGGCAACTGGGAGCAGCTGGTGGACTCGATGGTGAAAGAAGTCCTGACCCTTGACGACCAAATCCGTGTCCTCCCCGGGCACGGCCCCGAGACAACGATCGGGCGTGAACGGCGGCGCAATCCCTTCTTGGTCGGGCTCTGACCCCATTACCCTCGACGGTCCTGTGCCCACAGTGGTTCCACGCAAAATGCCTGGCGTTCTCGAGTTGCTTCCCCGCGACCAGGTCGCGATGCAGAAGATGCTGGACACAATCCGCCAGGTGTTTGAGAGCTTCGGGTTTCTCCCTATCAGCACCCCGGCGCTGGAACTCACCGAAGTCTTGCTGACCAAGACTGGTGGTGATACAGAGCGCCAGGTCTATCTAGCCCAGTCGACCGGAGCTCGCGCCCAGGGCCACGAGCCCGACCTGGCGCTGCGGTTCGATCTGACGGTTCCCCTGGCTCGCTATGTGGCAGAACACGAAGGACAGCTGAACTTTCCCTTCCGGCGATATCAGATTCAGCCGGTCTGGCGGGGCGAGGCTCCTCAGCGCGGCCGCTTTCGTGAGTTCATCCAGTGCGACATCGACGTCGTCGACCGCGACTCGTTGTCGATCCGGTATGACGCGGAAATGCCCGCCATCATTTCAGAATTGTTTACGCGGCTCGACATCGGCAACTTCACCATTCGTCTCAACAACCGCCGACTACTGCGAGGATTGCTGAGCGAGCTCGGCGTAGAAAGCGCTGATCTCCAGGGGCATGTCTTGCGCGAGCTCGACAAGCTCGATCGGGACGGGATCGACGCGGTGGCACGTGCGCTTGCGGCCCGAGGAATGGCGGCCACGGTCGTCGACCGTCTCCTGACCATGGCCGGTCCTGGACCCCTCAAAGGTATCGCTGCGGCGGAGATGCTCAAGGCCTTGCCAGCCGCCAACGACGCCATGAGCCAGGGGAGGGACGAACTGCTGTCGGTCCTCTCGATGATCGAGATGCAAGGCACCGATCCCAACCGAATCGCCGTTGATCTCTCCATCGCCCGGGGTCTCGACTACTACACAGGCACGGTCTACGAGACAACGCTGGACGGTCATGAGGAGCTTGGCAGCGTTTGTTCGGGGGGGCGCTATGACGACCTCGCCAGCCTCTACAGCAAGTCGCGCCTTCCCGGCGTTGGAATCTCGATCGGCTTTACACGGCTCTTCGATCAGCTTCGCGACCTGGGGCTGGTCGGGTCCGCAAGCAACGTCCAGGTTCTCGTAACACTCATCGATGACGACGGTCTTTCGACGTCTCTGGCGCTGGCCTCGGTTCTTCGCACTGCCGGGTACAACACCGAGATGACGATGACCACAGGAAAGCTCTCCCGTCAGCTGAAGTACGCTGACAAGGCGGGGATTCCACTGGTGGTGATAGCGGGCGAAGACGAGCGCCAGCGCGGGACGCTGCAACTCCGCAACCTTCTCACCAAGACACAAGTAGAGATACCTACGTCGGATCTGGCTGCGACCGTTGGGCGGATCTTGTGAACAAGGTCAGGACTCATCACGCTATCGAGACCATCGGTCTCGAGGGCCAACAGGTGCGATTGGCGGGTTGGGTGGCGCGCCGGCGCGACCATGGCGGTGTCACCTTCATCGATCTGCGCGACGCTTCCGGGGTGGTTCAAGTCGTTGCCGACCCTGCGCAGCTTCCCATTGCGGCGGACCTGCGGATGGAGGCGTGTATCGCTGTCGACGGAGTAGTGCGCCCCCGACCGGAAGGGACAGTCAACAACGATCTGGCGACGGGCGCCTTTGAGGTAGTGGTCACCATCATTGAGCTGCTGAGCCCGGCCGAGCCCATTCCCTTCATGATCGACGATCGGGTCGAGATCGACGAGCAGACCAGACTCGAGTATCGCTATCTCGATCTGCGCCGGCCGCGGATGGCAGCGAATCTGCGCGCCAGGTCAAAGGCGGTGGCCGCCATCCGCCGCACTCTCGACGAGCGGGGGTTCCTGGAGATCGAGACTCCGACGCTGGTCAGTTCGACTCCGGAAGGTGCCAGAGACATGCTGGTGCCGAGCCGGCTGCGGCCAGGAGCGTTTTACGCCCTGCCTCAGTCCCCGCAGCTCTTCAAGCAGTTGCTGATGATTTCGGGAGTGGAGCGCTACTTCCAGATCGCCCGCTGTTACCGCGACGAAGACTTCCGTTCTGATCGCCAACTGGAGTTCACCCAGCTCGACCTTGAGGGCGCCTTCTGGGATGAAGAATCCGTCCAGGAGAACATCGAGGCGACTCTCGTAGCTGCCGTGCGGGACCTGCGCGGGGTGGACATTCCGTGTCCGTTTCCCAGGATGACCTGGCAAGAATCGATGGACCGTTACGGGGTGGACAAACCCGACACCCGCTTCGGGATGGAGATCGTCGACCTGACCGATGAGTTTCGGGCCAGTGAGTTCCGCGGTTTTGCAGGTGTTGTTAATGCTGGTGGCGTAGTGCGGGGCATCAACACCGGTGGGCGGGAGCTGGCGCGCTCGGCGGCCGATGCTTTGGTCGATGACGCCAAGCGGCTCGGCGCCAAGGGGCTTGTCTGGATGGTGGTCGAACCAGACGGGTCTTTGCGATCGCCCGTTGCCAAGTTTCTGTCCGAAGGCGAGTCGTCGGCGATTGCAGAACGTCTACAGGCAAAGCCGGGCGACGTCCTCCTTCTAGTCGCAGACCAGTGGAGAACGGCCGTCAGTGTGTTGGGGGCTTTGCGGCTTCAGCTGGGCCGGCCGAGCGGTCATGAGGAACTGAAGTTCCTTTGGGTGACCGACTTTCCGATGTTCGAAGAGGGTGAGGGTGGTTTGACCTTCCTTCACCATCCCTTCACGTCGCCGCAGGATGTCGCGGTGATGGCCTCCTCCCCGTTGCAGGCACTGTCGAGGGCGTATGACGTGGTCGTAAACGGCGTTGAGCTCGGCTCGGGCTCCATCAGGATCCACGACCCAAACGTCCAGAGTCAGGTCTTCGAGATTCTGGGGATCTCGCAAGCTGAACAAGAGTCGCGTTTTGGCTGGTTTCTCAAAGCGCTCCGGTACGGGACCCCGCCCCACGGAGGTTTCGCTTTCGGCATCGACAGGTTGGTTATGGTGCTGCAGCAGGAGATCAACATCCGGGAGGTGATCCCGTTCCCCAAGACCCAGAGTGGGTTCGATCCGCTAACTGAGGCGCCGACCGAGGTGGAGCCGGCCCAACTCCAGGAGGTCGGTCTCAGGCTCGACGTGAGACGTGAGAAGTGACCGATCTCTTTTCGTCTAGGACGGAGCAAGCTCTCGCGGCGGTCGCACCCCTGGCCACCCGGATGCGGCCGCGCACGCTCGAGGAGGTAGTTGGCCAGACCAAGTTGGTTGGAGCTGGAACGGCTTTTCGACGGACCATCGAGCAGGGAAAACCCATGTCGATGATCCTTTTCGGGCCACCCGGGACAGGCAAGACAACACTTGCCCGGCTGGTAGCCGACTACACGTCCGCAGCTTTCGAGACACTGTCCGCCACCTCGGCCGGGGTCAAGGACATCCGCGAGGTCCTTGCCCGCGCCCGGCACCGGCTTGAGACCGACGAGAGGCGCACCGTCCTATTCCTCGACGAGATCCACCGCTTCGCCAAGAATCAACAGGACGCGTTGCTCCCCGGTGTGGAGGACGGCACCCTCATATTGATCGGTGCCACCACCGAGAATCCCTTCTACGAGGTGAACTCGCCCCTCATTTCGCGTTCGAGCTTGATCCGCCTCGAACCGTTGGCCCCGACCGATATCGAGACACTGATCGAGCGGGCGCTCGCCGACACCGAACGGGGATTGGGCAGTTCCGGCCTGACGATGTCGGCAGAAACCAGAGCCGAGCTGGCCGGACGGACCGGCGGCGATGCCCGTCTTGCGCTCAATGCTCTCGAGGTGGCAGCGACTTTGGCGCAAGCCAATGAGAGCCCTGCCATCGAGAGCAGTGACATCGAAGAGGCCCTCCAGCGGAGGATCATCAGGTACGACCGGGTGGGCGATGCCCACTATGACGTCATCTCCGCGTTCATCAAGAGCATGCGTGGTTCCGACCCCGATGCAGCCCTCTTCTGGCTCCACCTGATGATCGAAGCGGGTGAAGACCCCGAGTTCATCGCCCGACGCATGGTGGTGTTCGCTTCCGAGGATGTAGGGCTGGCTGACCCGCAAGCGCTGGTGGTGGCCGTGGCCGCGGCGCAGGCGCTCGCGCTGGTTGGCCTGCCCGAGGCGACCTACAACCTTTCCGAAGCTGCGATCTATCTGGCGACCGCCACCAAGTCGAACTCCGTGGCCCGGGCAATCGGACAGGCCCGTGAGGCCGTGGCGGGCGCCGACTCGCCCCGAGTTCCGCTGGCATTGCGATCGTCAGGGGCCAGGGGGTACAAGTACCCCCATGATGATCCGGCGGGTGTGGTGAATCAGCGGTACTGGCCCGATGGAATCGAACCCAGAATTCTGTACCAGCCAGGGCAGCGCGGTACCGAGTCAGCGATAGCTGAACGACAAGCGGCGGCGGATCGGATCCTCGGGAAGAAGCGCCCCTAATCTCCGTTCATGCTCGATCGACTGTGGTGGTTCGTGGTGGGGCTCGTGGCGGGTGGCATCGTCACTGTGCGGGCTTTGCGCAGGCGTCCCACGACTGCAGATCTTCGATCCTCCGCTGTCGCCACGGCCGCCGATGCCCTCGGATTGCTCTCCAGAGCGGTGCGGCCGAAATCCAGCCGGGTCACCCTCTGACCCGTCTGTAACCTGACGGTTCCCATGGAGGCCGATCAGCTTCGCCGCACATTCATCGACTTCTTCTCTAAACGCGGACACGTGTGCCGGCCGTCGGCTTCAGTCATACCCAACGACCCGACGTTGCTCTTGACCAATGCGGGAATGGTGCCGTTCAAGCCGTACTTCCTGGGGGAGCAGGCACCTCCGTTTGAACGGGCCGTGTCAGTCCAAAAATGTGTTCGCACGATTGACATCGACATAATCGGGACCACCCATCGCCACCTTTCGTTTTTCGAGATGCTGGGGA
>JAICND010000057.1 GCA_025929005.1 Acidimicrobiia bacterium | reverse complement strand
TCGACGTTGCGCGGAAGACCTACCGCCACGCGACCGGCTACGAATTTCACCAGAGGCGAGTACTGCAGGATCAACGCTTCTCGTGCCTTGTCGTCGCCACTCGCCTTGAACCGAGCCCACAGACCGGAGACATCTCCGGGCTGGCCGTCAGGCGCGTGGGTGGGTGTGGTCATAAGTAGTCCTGAGGTGGTGGCGGGTCACGGCAGTGTAAATCTGTGTGGTCGCCAGGTCGCGGTGTCCCAACAACTCCTGAACCGCCCGGAGATCGGCCCCTCCCTCCAACAGGTGGGTGGCGAACGAATGCCGGAGAGCATGAGGGAAGGTGGCGGCCCGATCTCGGACCACTCGTCGAATTCCCCGGGTGCCAAGCCGTCCACCACGGCTGCCCACCCACAAGGCATCACCGCCGGCATCGCCCACGAGTTGGGGTCGACCCCTCTCCACCCAATCCGCCAGGCTGCTCCGAGCAGGGCGACCAAGCGGGACCATCCGGAGCCGTCCCCCCTTGCCGGTAACCCTCACCAAATCGCCGTCGATATCGGAAACCCCCATTTGGGCGAGCTCGGATACTCGCATCCCGGTGCTGTAGAGGGTCTCAAGTATGGCGCGGTCGCGCAGATCGAGCGGGCTATCTCCCGGTATGGCATCGAGCACCGCGGCTACAGCTCGCGCTGACAGAGCCCGCGGAAGCCGCTCCGGGGTCTTCATACGGCCGACGTTTTCGACCGGACTCGAGGTCAGAAGCCCTCTCGAAACTGCATCGGCGAAGAATGCGCGCACAGCTGAGGCTTTGCGGGCCAACGAACGACGGGCGTATCCACCAGCGTCTAGATCTCCCAGGAAACGTCGGACGTGGCGGCGCTCGACGAACTCAAGGCCCCCCACTCCCAGCCCGTCGACAAACTGAAAGAACTGGGTGAGGTCCGTCTGGTAGGCGGCGATCGTGTGAGACGACAGCCGCCGCACGATCGTTAGCCGGGATAGGTAGGCATCGACGGGGCTCTGGACCCAGGTGGGCAGATCGTCGATCGGCATCCATCCCAGGCTACGGCGTGGCGGATGGGACTATGAGCCTTTCTTGGAGCGATCCTCCATGCGACCGGAGTCCAATCGCACAGAGCCCTCCAGCTCGCGTAGGGCCAGCTCAGCCAGAGCCTCACCAATCGGCCGATTCGAAGAGGCCACCCACTCATCGAGCGTTTCGCCCGAAGTCATCTCCCGGAGAGAAGGAAAAGCGGGGGCGGGGCCGAGGATGAACTCAAGACTGTTGATCAAATCTTCAGCAGCGAGTACCGGGTGGGCTCCGTCACGAATCAAGAGGTTGCAGCCAGCCGAAGTGGGTCGATCGATGTCGCCTGGAACTGCCAGCACTTCTTTGCCCTGCTCGAGAGCGAGACGGGCGGTGATGAGGGCGCCACCGGTGAGGCCAGCTTCGACCACGACCACTGCGGACGACAAGCCAGAGATCAAACGGTTGCGGGCCGGAAAGCGGAAAGGGGCTGGTGGCGTGCCGGGCGGATACTCCGAGATGACGGCGCCGCCACAGGCAACCAGGTCCAGGGCAAGCTGGCCGTTTTCGGGCGGATAGACCGTGTCGATCCCTGATCCCAGAACTGCCACTCCGACCCCTCCCGTCCGCACGACTGCTTGGTGGGCAGCAGCATCGATGCCGCGGGCGAGTCCGCTGACCACGGGCCAGCCGGCTCGCGCCACTGCCTCGCCCAACCACTGCGCCACGTTCCGCCCGTAAGACGTGCAACGCCGGGTCCCCACGATCGCCACCCCGGGCTGAATCGGTATCTCGCCGACTGCCCACAACGACATAGGTGGGTCGGGGATCCCACGCAGAGTTGGCGGCACCTCAACCAGCAACACCCCGGCTGCCCACTCCATGTTCACAGCCCACTCCGATAGGCGAGCGCCTCTGCGACATGCTCCTCCGCCACCAGATCGGAGCCGGTGAGGTCGGCGATCGTCCGGGCCACCCGTCGCACCCGATCTGCTCCTCGCCCGGTGAGAATCCCGGCTTCGACACCTCGGTGCAGGAGCTGATGGGCGCCACCCTCGAGCGGCTGGCGGTCGAGATCAACCCTGAGCATGTGACCGTTGATGACCCCACGCTCGTGTTGGGCGTGGCGAGCCGTCACTACGCGACGGCGAACATCGCTTGAAGACTCGCCGGGTGGGCCCAGCAACGAGTCAGCCTCCGGTGAACCGACGAACACCCTGATGTCGAATCTATCGAGGAATGGACCTGACAATCGCCGCCGGTAGCGCTCCAGGGCCGACTCCGTGCATCGACAGCCACGGGTTCGATCCCCGCGGAAACCGCACGGACAGGGATTGGAGGCGGCGATCACCTGGGCCCGGGCCGGAAAGGTGACGGCTGAACCACGTCGGGCAATCGTGACAGTGCCTTCTTCGAGAGGCTGGCGAAGCGCGTTGAGTAAGTGGGGAGGGAATTCACCCAGTTCGTCCAGGAAGAGGACCCCATTGTGAGCGAGTGACAACTCCCCCGGCACAGGATGCCCGTGACCGCCGCCGACGATCGAGGCGGCCGATGCCGAGTGATGAGGTGCCCGGAATGGTGGTGCGTTGGAGAAGCGCCGTGGTCGATCGGCGGCGGCCCACAAGCAGGCAACCTCCACAGCCTGGTCGTCCGTCAAGGGAGGGAGAATTCCAGGGAGCCGCCGGGCCAGCATCGTCTTGCCCCCACCGGGCGAGCCGACCATCAAGAGGTGGTGCGACCCCGCCGCCGCGATCTCGAGTGCGCGACGCGCTACCGGTTGTCCTCTCACATCGGCCATGTCCTCCCAGACGACGTCAGATTCCGGATCGAAATCGCCCGGCCCCCGAGGTGGCAGTGAGCCCGAGACGACGGCAATCGCCTCAGCGAGATTGGTGACCGGGTAGACATCCGCTCCCGGAACTCTGGCTGCAATGCCGGCGTCGTCGTCGGCTACGACGCACGGAAGCCCGTAAAGGGAAGCGAGCAGTGCCGCTCCGATGGCGGTACGACTGCGACGAACCGAGCCGTCCAGAGAAAGCTCCCCGGCGGCTACCACGCGGATGGCCGACTTCGGGAGGTCTCCCACCGCGGCCAACACCCCGAGAGCTATCGGCAGGTCATAGTCGGATCCCGCTTTCGGAAGATTGGCAGGCGAGAGGTTCACTGTTACGAGGCGATGTGGAAAGTCCCTACCGGTCGAGATGATCGCAGCCCGCACTCGATCCTTGGCTTCCCTTACCGCCGTGTCCGGAAGACCGACAAGGGTGAAACGATCTTTCGGCTTCCCGACATGAACTTCGATGCGGACCGGCCGCGGCTCTGCCCCCACCATCGCCACCGACGTTGTCTCGGCATACACGGTTCCGAAAATACGGTGCGACGGGGTCGGGTGCTAGGGGGGTGTCTAATGACCCGTGAATTCCGGCGGCCGCTTTTCGAGAAAGGCCGCGATCCCCTCCGACACATCGCTAGTGCCGAAACAGATCGCCTGTGACTGGCCCTCGGCGGCGAGGGCCTCTTCGAACGACAATGCGCCGGATCGATCCAGACCCAGTTTGGTGAATCTCTGCGCAACGGGTGCTCCCGCCGCGACGGACGCGGCGATCTCGGTCACCCGCGCCTCCAAGCTCTCCGTGTCGACTACTTCCAGCACCAGACCGATGGCCAGCGCCTCGTCTGCCTCGACGATGCGGCCGCTGAGTGACAGCTCCTTGGCTCGCTGCGGTCCGACGATGCGCGGCAGCAGCCAGGACCCGCCGAAGTCCACGGTGAGGCCACGACGTACGAATATTTCCGAGAAGCGCGCCCGGTTGCTGGCGATCACTAGGTCGCACCCCAGGGCGAGGTTCATGCCTGCACCCGCGGCCACGCCATCGACCGCTGCGATTGTCGGCTTGTGCAAGCGATGAAGGGCAAGGGCTGCTGCCCCCACCAGCCTCATCCGTTGATGACGGCCCGAAACTTTTGCCATTTCCTCGGCATCGGCGGGGTCCAGGTCCGCACCGGAGCAGAAGGCCCCACCGGCGCCGGTCACGACCAGAACTCTTTGCTCAGAGAGGCCAAAGCCATCGAACGCGTCCCTCAAGTCCACCCAGCCGTTGCCGGGTATGGCGTTGCGCCGGTCGGGCCGGTTGATGGTCAGCCAGCGAACCGGCCCCCGATCATCGATCTCGAGCCACATGATCGGGGACGGTAGCCGTGGCTATTACCGTCGCCCTGTGGGATTCAACCCGTTTCGCCCCGCCCGCAAGGATGGACTGGATCTGGCCCTGGTGGCCGGAGCAATCGTCGTGACCCTGGGACTGCTGGCATGGGCGATCTGGGGGTGACGGTCACGCCGGTGCAGCCGTACGCGGCCCGCAAAACCTATCTGTGCCCGGGCTGTCAGGCCAGCATCGTCCCCGGCACCTTCCACCTGGTGGTGGTCCCCGACGACGACCCCGATCTTCGCCGCCATTGGCATCGGGGCTGCTGGTACAAGGAGTTGCGGCGGCGGTTCGGTAAAGGTGCTCAGGCATCCCGGAGCTGAAGGCCTGCCCAAGCGCCTAATGACGAAAGCACGGCCCAGCCAAGCACCACCCTGAGCGCCTTCCCAAACGCGATGTCGCCGCCCAGGAGGTCGCCAAGTCCTCCGAAGTCGAGGCTGCCGAGCAGTGCGCTCGTGTGGATCGAAAGCGAGATGGTGCGCCACCCTTCCCACAACGCCAGCAGCCCTTCACCAAAACTGAAAGCAAGTACCGCTCCGATGGCCGGACCGACCGATCGCAGCCAGGCCGATGCCGCGAACCCGAGCGCCACCCAGGTGAACATCACGAGCAACGACTTCCATGCCACACCCACGACCTCGGTCGTCGAAAGAAAGCCTTCGCCCTGGGCAAAGAAGTAGGTGGCCACCCAGAAGAGTCCGATGGCGATCAGCATGGCCAACCAGGACCCGCCGGTGGCGACGACGAGGCGGCTGACTAGGTGTTGCCAGCGCTGAGCGTTGCGGGTGAGAGCGGTTGCCCATGTCGACGTGGCCAGTTCTCCGGCCAGGAACATGACCGCCAGAATCAGCGGAAACCACGTTTGACCCAGCACCTGTTGAGCTCCGAACAGGTAGGCCTCGGGCTTTTCGATCTCCGGGAAGCCTTGCTCTGCCTCGGCGATGATCTGCGGGAGCACGAAGAAGATGAAGGCCAGCAAGGCGATGAGTGCAGCCAGCACTACTAGCAGCACCCAGTAGGTGCGTCTCTTCACGAGTTTGAGAAGTTCGGCGCGAAACAGTCCCACCATGATCAGGACCCGCCCGTCAGTTCGAGAAAGACATGCTCTAGCCGCGCCGATTGGCGGACGAGTTCCGACGGAAAGAGGCCGCCCCCGGCGAGAGCCCGCGATATCAAAGAGCCTTCTTCAGCTTCCACGATCAGGGCTCCGTCCATGACTGTGTTGTTAAGCCCAGCCGCAGTCAGGATGCGACCGGCGTCGGCCAGAGGCTCCACCACTACTCGAAAGCCGCTGCGCCCCAGGAGCGCGTCCAAGCTACCGCTCGATACCAGCTTGCCCCGGTTGATGACGATCACGTGATCGGCCAGCGTTTCAACGTCGCTGAGGTTGTGGGAAGACACCACCACAGTCTTTCCCTGCTGGGCTAGCTCGCGCAGCTTCAGCTTGATCTGCGCCTGGCCAGCCGGATCGAGGCCGTCGAGAGGCTCGTCGAGGAAAAGAAGGTCGGGATCACCCAGGAGCGCAGCGCCCAATGCCAACCGCTGCTTCATTCCCTTGGAGTACCCATCGACCCGACGATCGGCGGCGTCGGTAAGTCCAACGAACTCCAGTGTCTCGTTGATCCGCTCCGCTCCCCTCCCCAGTGTCAACGCGGCGACCCGCAGGTTGTCTCGCCCGTTGAGACCCTTGACCAGCCCGGGCTCCTCAACCACCGCTCCGAGCCGCTTGACAATCGCGGCAGTGTCAGGTCCGACCTTCATGCCCAGGACCTCCATGCGTCCCGCATCCGGTCTGGTCAGGCCCAGCAAGGAACGAAAGGTCGTGGTCTTGCCGGCACCGTTGGGGCCGAGAAAGCCCGTGAGTGCCCCTGCCGGCACTTCAAAGGAAAGACCGTCGAGGGCGACGGTCCGTTTGTACCTCTTGTGGAGGCCATCAACAACGATTGCGGGCGGCATCGGGCGGGTCACCCTACCCAATGTTTTTGATCCAGTGAAGATCAGCACCGGACCGGTGAAACCGCACAGCCACCAGGTCGACCCGGCTGCATCCGAGGAGCGAGGCCAGCCGCCGCACCTGCCGCGCCTTGGAATCGTCGAAAGCGTCGAGCGGATGAGGAGCCGGCCGCGGGCCCGGAAGGTTGGGTGTCGTAACGGAGCGAACCTCGACCACCGCTTTCGTGTGATCGATCTCGGCGACCACGTCGACCTCACCGGTCTTGAGCTTCACGTTGCGTTTGATTATGCGAACGCCGTTGCGGACGAGGAGATCGACGGCCAGGTCTTCAGCTAGCCGCCCGATGGTGAGACGATCGGGCTTCATGCCCGCGATGTTTACGAATCGGGTGTGACGGAATCAACCGCACCGAAACGACCGATCGGCCAGATCCTCAATACCGCTTCGCCGACCAGGTTCTCGTTGGCGATGGGTCCGAAGCGGCGGCTGTCGTAGCTGACGTCACGATTGTCGCCCATCACGAAAACACTGTCGTCAGGCACCACGATCGGACCGAAGTCGCCCATCGTGCCTTCTTCCATCAGGTAGGGCTCATCCACTTCCACCTCGTTGACGAAGAGCTTGCCGTCATGGATCTCGACCGTGTCGCCGGCAACCGCCACCACTCGCTTGATCAGGTCGTCGGCAGAAGCCGTGCGAATGCCCACCGCCTCCAGAATCACCCGGGCGACCCGTTTGGGAAAGCTGGCGTCGTCCTCACCGTTGAGCGGGGAAAGAAAGACCACGATGTCGCCCCTCTGGGGCTCCCCAAACCGGTAGTTGAGCTTCGAAACCATCACACGGTCATTGACCTCGATGGTGGGAAGCATCGACTCCGTGGGAATGTAGAACGGCTGGACGAGGAAGGTTTTGATAGCTACCGCCACCGTGAGGGCGATCAACAAGAGCACCGGCAGCTCGACCCAAAACGGCCGCTGCTTCTTCTTGGGTTTGCGGGGAGCGGGCTCGGTGGTGGTCGCCTCGACGCTCAGTCGCGCTTCTCCTTGATACGGGCAGACTTACCTACCCGATCACGCAGGTAATAGAGCTTGGAACGTCTCACATCGCCCCGGCGGGTGACTTCCACTTTCTGAATGATCGGTGCATTGAAGGGAAAGACTCTCTCCACCCCCACCCCAAAGCTCATCTTGCGAACCGTAAAACTCGCATCAAGCCCAGATCCGTTTCGCGCCAGGACGACTCCCTCGAACACCTGGGTTCGTTCGCGGTTGCCCTCAACCACCCTCACATGGACCTTGACCGTATCGCCCGGCCGAAATTCAGGGATGTCAGTGCGCGCGTGGTCGCCGCTGAGCATCTCAAGCTTGTTCATCGAATGCTCCCTTGGAGTACCGGTCGAGCGACCGGATCGCCGAGATCCAGATGGACGACGGCAAGGTGAACGCACTCTCGCTCGAGATGCTCGGCGAGCTCGGCGCGGCGTTCGACCGCGCGAAGTCCGACCGCGCCGCGGTCGTGCTGTGCGGCCGCCCCGGC
>JAICND010000099.1 GCA_025929005.1 Acidimicrobiia bacterium | reverse complement strand
GGGGGGGCGGCGCTCGCCCAAGAAATCGATGTTCCGCTGTTGGGTCAGATTCCATTCCTGGTCGAAATGAGAGAAGGCGCTGATCACGGCATACCGGTGCAGCTGGCGGCCCCTGGAAGCGAAGCCGTCCTGGCCTTCGAAGCTTTGGCGGATCAGGTTGAGCAGCGCAAGCCGCGGGTTCGCAGTCACCCCCAACTTGTCATCAAGGGGTGAACTCGATCCCTCCAAAGTCGGCCCTGGTAACGATCCCGACCGGGATGAAAACCAGGAAGACCAGGAGGATCCCGATCACGACCATGCCGAGCAGAACCGTGCCAACAATTCCGCAGATCTTCCCCGCCTGGGCCATCCCTTGACCCTCGGGTGAACGGCGGCGCTCAGTGATGGCCTTCAATTCGTCGTTGCCCATCTTCCATGCGAAGGGGCCCAGAATCTGACACACGACGATTGACAGGATGCCAAGCACCAACACTGTCACGGCCTGACTCTGCTCTGGATAACCAGCTTGCGGTTCAGTTGTCACGTATTTGTCTCCTCTCAGACCGGGGGCAGTGTTCCGGTGGCCATGCGCGTGAACCATACGCCCAGGAGCAGCACTCCCGCTGCGATCAGGGCGATGTTGACCGCCTTGATAGATGGTGGCCGCCAGCCTCGCCTTCGATTGCCTATCAGCCATACTGCCCAGACGGCGATCCCGAGGGCGAGGACGAGCGACAAAGGGTGGTAGACCACCGCTCGGTCAAGATCCCCCCGGACCAGGTATGCCATCGCCCTGGTGAGACCACAGCCCGGACAAGCGTGCCCGGTAATGGCAGCGAAGGGGCAAAGCGTGGGTCCGTTGTCGGTCGGAGTCCATGCCAAAAGCACCCCCACGGCCATTGGGCTCATCCAGGGCAGCCAACGAGAGGACTTAGTCACTAGTTCCCTATGAAGGGGATCACAAAGGCCCCAGTCATGCTGAGGACGGCTCCGAGGAGCCATAGGCCGATCCCTACCATGCCAAGGACCTTCCCGATGTTGGCGGTAGAGCGATTCTGGGGCGGCCGCCGGCCCTCGTCGATGGCCTGCATTTCGCTGTTTCCCATCACCCAGGCAGCTATACCCAACGCCCCGCAGCAGACGATGCTGAGTATTCCGAGAACCAGGATCGTCGTGGATTGGCTCGCTTCCGGGTAGGCCTGGGCAGGGACAGTCACGATTGATGAACCTCCTTGGCACCCGAGACTACAAAGTCAGATCGAACCAATGCCGCGCCGGAGGCCCTCAGTCATCTCCTCGACGTGGGAGGGCGTGAAGACAAGGGGAGGCGAAATCTGCAGGCCATTGCCGGCGATGGCCCTGGTGATGACCCCGCGGTCGCGCACTGCCGTGGTGATCCTTGGTGCCAGAGTCGGGTCATCAGGATCGAGCTGCACGGCTGCCATGGCCCCGGTTCCGGCCCGGGCACCAGTAACGGGGCCGAGGTCTTCAAGACTTGCCACCGCCGCGGCCAGTTCTCGTTCCAACTCGTTGGCCCGGGCGAAGACACCCTCTTCTTCGTAGATCCGGCACACCGCCAGCCCGGCGGCACATGCCGAGGCGTGTCCCGAATAGGTGTAGCCATGTCGCCACATCACTCCCGGAGAATCGAAGAATGGCGCCGCAACCTTGGCTGAGGCGATCAGTCCGCCGAGCGGCTGGTATCCGGCAGTCACGCCCTTGGCGAAGAGAATGAGATCTGGCTCGAGGTTGAACCGGGTGGCTGCGAACCAGTCCCCCAATCGGCCGAACCCGGTTATGACTTCATCAGAGATGAAGAGCCCGCCTGCGGCTCGGACTAGAGCTCGTACACCATGGAGATACTCGACCGGCACCGGCCTAACCCCGCCCGCCCCAATCACGGGCTCGCAGAAGAGCCCGGCGATCCGATCGGCACCTGCGTGTTCGATCGCTTTTTCCACGGCTTCGATGTCGTCGTGGGGTACGACGACGACGTCGGCGACGAGGTCGCCATATCCGGTTCGGTTTGGATCGATTCCCGCCAGCGATGTCCCGTAGGCGTGCATGCCGTGGTAGGCCCAGTCACGAGCGAGGAAGACAGTTCGTTGCGGGTTGCCGGTCAAGGCATGAAACCGACGGACGAGTTTGGCGGCTGAGTCCACGGCATCGGAGCCGCCGCTGGTGAAGAACACCCTGGCTCCTGGCCTGACCCCCATTGCTGCGATTCTGTCAGCCAGTTCAATCGCGGGAGGTGTCGCGAAGTCGGTGAACGTGTGGTAGGCGAAAAGCGTCTCCATCTGGGCGCGGACGGCTTCGACGACATCGCGCCGTCCATATCCGAGGTTGGCGAACCAAAGCCCGGCCGTGGCGTCGAGAAACCGGGTTCCCGACTGGTCGTAGACATGACAGCCCTCTCCCCGGACCACCACGAAGCGATGATTCTGAACCACGCTCATGTCGGCGAAGGCGTGCCAGAGCGAACTCATGCTGCCTTCACTTCTGCGATGACCCTGGTGAGCGATGCTTTGGCATCTCCGAAAAGCATGGAGGTGTTGGGGCGGTAGAAGAGCTCGTTCTCGATGCCGGCAAAGCCGGGGCTCATACCTCTCTTGAGCACGATCACCCGGCGCGCCATGTCGGCGTTGAGGATCGGCATCCCATAGATCGGACTGCCCGGATCGGTGCGCGCCGCCGGGTTGACGACATCGTTGGCACCGATGATGAGGGCAATGTCGGCTTCGCCAAAACGGTCGTTGATCTCCTCCATGTCGTACAGGCGGTCATAGGGCACGTTGGCTTCCGCCAGCAGCACATTCATATGACCCGGCATGCGGCCGGCCACAGGATGGATCGCATACCGAACCTCGCCCCCGTTCTTTTCGATCAGCTCAGCCAGTTCCCGGATCTGGTGCTGGGCCTGAGCCACGGCCATCCCGTAGCCGGGCACGACGATCACAGACTTTGCGTAGCCGAGCTGGAGGGCAGCATCCTCGGGGGAGATCTCGGACACCGTCATGCCTTCTGCGGTGCGGGCGGTGGTCGGCTGCACGCTGCCAAACGCTCCAAAAAGGACGTTGGAGAAGGAGCGGTTCATAGCTTTGGACATCACGACCGAAAGAATGAAACCGCTGGCTCCATCGAGGGCGCCGGCGATGATCAGGACTTCGTTGCCAAGGGCAAAGCCAGTGGCCGCCGCGGCCAGACCGGCATATGAGTTCATCAGAGACATGACGACCGGCATATCGGCGCCTCCAATCGGGAGCACCAGGAACAGCCCGATCAGAGTCGCCAGACCGACCATTAGATAAAAGCCGGCGGAGAACTCCGGGCGGATGATCAGATAGACGAACAAACCCACGGCAACCGCGGCCAGGGCGAGGTTGACTCCGTTTTGTCCCTTGTAGGTCACGGGTCGTCCCGGAAGAAACTCGGCAAGTTTTCCAAAGGCAACGAAACTGCCGGTGACGGTCAAGGCCCCGAACAAAACCTCGAAGGCCAAGGCCGCCATCTTGGCGCCCGAGATCGGATGGCCCTCGGTGAGGTCAGTGTGATATTCAGCCACTCCTACGAGGGTTGCGGCCAAGGCACCGAACATGTGCGAAAACGCGATCCGCTGCGGCATCGCTGTCATCGGCACCCACATGCCGAGCGGATACCCGATGACGGTTCCGACGGCCAGACCGACCGCGATCCACCCGTAGCTCACGATCTCGGTTTTCACCAGGGTGCCGACGATCGCCAACAACATGCCCAGGGCTGCCAGGTTCATCCCGCGCCTGGCCTGGTCCGGTTTGGTGAGGCTACGAAGCCCCAGGATGAAAAGGACCGACGCGACCAGGTATGTGACCTGCGTGAGGATTTCTCTGCTCACAGGTTGCCAATCAATCCAGTGCCGTTACTTATTGGTGGTACCGGTGCGACGGAACATGCGCAGCATGCGATCCGTGATGAGAAATCCCCCGACAACATTGGCCATGGCACAGGCGACGGCGATCACACCGAGGACGGTGGCGACGGTGTTGCGTCCCGATCCCGCCGCCACCAGGGAGCCCACGAGCGAGATCCCTGATATCGCATTTGTGGCCGCCATCAATGGAGTGTGAAGGAGAGCTGGCACCCGGCTGATCACCTGATAGCCGACAAATCCGGCGAGGACGAAGACGTATACGTCGACAATGTCCATACCTGAGACTCTACGGGATTCCTACTCACGTCTCACGCCTTATCCTTGCCCCATGCCCCTGTCGTATCAGGAGATGGTCGCCCAGGCCCGGCGCGAGGTCCGCGAGGTCGCACCCGGCGACTTGGCTGGCGCCATCGCCTCCGGAGAAGTATTTCTGATCGATTGCCGGGAGCCCGAGGAGTTCTTGACCGGTGTGATTCCGGGCGCGATGCTTCTGCCTCGTTCCGAAGTCGAAGCGGCGGTTTCACGAGCAGGTCTGAACGCAGACTCCCGGATCGTCGTGTACTGCGCTACCGGGATCAGATCGGCTCTCGCTGCCAAAACTCTGCAGGACATGGGTTATCAGAATGTGGCCAATCTCGCCGGCGGCATCGTCAGGTGGAGGTCGGAGGGCTTGTCGATCGAAGTCGACAGCGCCTTGTCCGAAGACCAGCGGAAGCGCTATGCCCGACATCTCGTGCTGCCCGAGGTCGGAGAGAAGGGACAGCGCAAGCTTCTCGAGTCGACGGTGCTGGTGATCGGGGCCGGTGGTTTGGGCTCGCCGGTTGCGCTCTACCTGGCGGCCGCCGGTGTCGGCAACCTCCGAATTGTGGACTTTGACGTGGTCGACGAATCAAACCTGCAACGCCAGATCCTGCACGGCATCGACCGCGTCGGTCGGGCCAAGGTCGAGTCGGCCCGCCAGACTATTACAGCCATCAATCCAGATGTTGTTGTCGAGGCTCAGCGGGTGCGACTCGAGGCCAGGAACGTCCTTCAACTGATCGACGGTTGCGATGTGATTGTCGACGGGGCCGACAACTTCCCCACCCGTTACCTCGTCAACGATGCCTCGCTCCGGACTCGTACTCCGGTCGTGCACGGCTCCATTTTTCGCTTCGATGGCCAGGTGGCCGTTTTCAGCCCCTACGACGGGCCGTGTTACAGGTGTCTGTTTCCCCAGCCGCCGCCACCCGAGTTGGCTCCCAATTGCGCCGAAGCTGGGGTGATGGGTGCGCTTCCCGGCATCATCGGATCCATTCAGGCCATGGAAACCATCAAGCTCCTGCTAGGTCTGGGCCAGCCGCTCATCGGGAGGCTGCTCGTATACGACGCCCTCGACCAGGACTTCATGACGGTCAAGGTAAATCGCGATCCGAATTGTCTGGCCTGCTCGGTTGAGTCGGCGCCACCCAAGCTCGTCGACTACGACCAGAGCTGTCTGCCGACTCGCCCGAACTGACCTATTTGGGCCGGAGCACCAGGCCGACTTCAGCGATCGACGAGGTGCTCATCGAGAATCCGCGGATTTGTCCACTGCTAACGATCAGGTAGGTCCATTCGGGTTCCATGGCCAGCCGAAGATCGGTCGGTGACGGAACGGGTGGTCCGTTTGGATGCGAGTGGAATGCCCCAATCAGATTCCAACCATTGGCCTCGGCATGTTTCCAGGCGCGATAGTGCTCATACGGCTCGATGGTGTACGCCACTGGTGACAGGTCGGCGTTGGTCAGGGGATAGACAAACGAAACCACCGCTGGTGATGGTCCCGCAAGAAGGCCACAGCACTCCATCGGAGCGCAGAACTCGGCGTGGGCGAGTATCGCCTCCCACCCCTGTTTGGGGATCTCAAGGGTCCTCACAGCCACCTGCCCACCATCTCCTCGCTTGTCCGCCAGAGTTCGCCAGCGACGGCAGGGTCGGTGGCGTACTGCGATGCCGGCTCCAATCCTCGCGGGGTGTAATACCCGCCGGAGACCAGGTCGGCGGCAGTGGCGCAGTTCACCACGACCGCCGCTCCCAGCTCCGGCGGAAGCATCCGGCGCGTCACCAATCCCCGTAGAGGCCGGGGGATCCGACGCCATACTCCCGTGGCGATCACGCCAGGGTGGATTGCAACTGCCGCGACACCATGACCAGCGAAACGCCTGCTCAGCTCGACGGTGAAGGCAACGTTGGCCGCCTTTGAACGCTGGTATTCGGCGATGCCCGTTGCCGACCTCGTGGACCCTGTCACCCGGTTCCAGTGGGCCCAATCCCCATCGGCTGGTCCAAACCGCCGGTGAGCCTCGGAGGAGACAGTGAGAATGCGACCGGGGGCATTAGTGATCATCGAGGCCAACACCAGGCTGGTCAAAAGGAAGTGGGCGAG
>JAICND010000252.1 GCA_025929005.1 Acidimicrobiia bacterium | reverse complement strand
GCGCGTTCGGAGTAAAGGCCGACTGGGTCACTCCGATGGCCCGGCGGGCTTCCCCTGAGAGCTGGATCTGCTTGGCAGACCGTGGCCACACTCCCCCACCGGTGGACATCACCTCCCGCTGGTAGTCATCCCAGCTGGACCGCGGCAACTCGAAGAGACGGCGACGCTCTCGATACGAGGTGGCCGGATCCGGGCTGGGGTCGATGAAGATGTGGCGATGATCGAAGGCTGCCACCAATTTCAAACGGTCGGATCCCAGCATTCCGTTGCCAAAGACATCCCCCGACATGTCCCCGACGCCAGTCGCCGTGAACTCCTCTTTGTGGGGATCGATACCCAGTTCGAGGAAGTGTCGTTCTAGCGACTGCCAGGCACCCCGGGCTGTGATACCGAGCGCCTTGTGGTCGTAACCCGCCGACCCTCCCGATGCGAATGCATCATCGAGCCAGTATCCGTACTCCGCCGCCACGCCGTTAGCGAGATCAGAGAATGTCGCGGTCCCCTTGTCAGCTGCAACCACTAGATACGGGTCGGGTCCGTCGTGGATCCGGACCCGATCAGGGTGGACCACTTCACCTTCAACGAGATTGTCAGTGACATCCAGCAAGGCTCGGATGTACTTCTCGTAAGTGGTGCGGACCTCGTTGCCGAGGAGAGCGGGGTCGGTGGGCGGCTGCCGCAGCACAAACCCTCCCTTGGCACCGGTGGGGACGATCACCGCGTTTTTGGTCACCTGTGCCTTCATCAGGCCCAGCACCTCGGTCCGGTAGTCCTCCCTTCGATCCGACCAGCGAATTCCCCCTCTCGCCACGGGGCCGCCTCGCAGGTGTATGCCCTCGACTGTGGGCCCCAACACGAAGATTTCGGCGTATGGAACCGGAGCGGGCACGTCGGGCACGTCCTGAGAACGGAGTTTGATCGCCAGCACCGGCTGGTTGGATAGAAACGCGTTGGTACGCAGGGTGGCCTCGACCAACTTGAAGAGGCTGCGGAGGATTCGGTCATGATCAAGGGAGGGAATCGCGTCGAGACGGTTCTCTATCGAGCTGCGAATTGCCTCGGAGTCGACTTCGCCAAGGTCGGGGTCGAATCGCGCTCTAAACAAGCGAATGAGGTCGGCTGCGATATCGGGATGCTTGTTGATGACGTCGTTGAGGTATCCGACGGTGAATGACAGACCGAGCCGTCGCCAGTACACGCGGTAGGCGCGGAGGATCGCCACCTCCCAGTGGGACAACCCGGCCGTAATCACGAGACGATTGAGGGGATCCGACTCCGCTTGGTCGGCCCACACGGCAGTCAGGGCGTTCTCCACCCGTACTTGGCAACCGCTCAGGTCCAGCATCTGGTGGCCTTCGCCGACCACCCCGAAATCATGGATGAAAAAACCGCCACCCTGAATCCGGGTCGGTACCTCCTCAACGACGCGCATGCCCATGTCTTCGAGAGCCGGCACCAGTTCAGAGAGCGGCTGCTTCCCGTCCGATCGATAGAGGAGCACCCTCGTCAGCAGTTCGGGTCCCTCGAGTTCATTTCGCAGCCCCACCGAGAACGGTGCACCCGATTCCGCCAGGGAATCCAAAGCAAGGACATCTGAGGCTGTCGCATCCAACGGGGTGGACAGCCGGTAGTAGTCCGGCAAGCGGTCAGCCCACTTCTCGGCCAGGAGGCGGGCCCTGGCAGGCTTCACCAGGGTGCCGAGCTGTTCTGTGAGGCGGTCACTCCAACTGCGGGTGATCGCCAGCACCTCGGACTCGAGCTTTTCGAAGTCGATCTCCGGAATCGCCCCTTCCACCCAGAGGGTGAAGTGGATCCGGGCCGGATCGGCGTCTCCGAGTTCGAGGTGATACTCACTTGAACTTGCCTGGAACCGCTGGGTGAAGAGTTCCTGGAGGCGCTTACGAAGCTCGGTGTTGAAACGATCACGGGGAAGGGCGACCAGCACCGAGACGCTGCGCTCCAGGAGGTCGCGGTGGAGGAAGAGCCGAACCTGGTGGGTCTCCTGCAAAGCCAGCAAACCCATGATCTCCGTTCGCAACAGCTCCATCGGGGCAGTAAAGAGATCGTGTTTAGAGAAGCTCTCGAAGATCTCGATGACCGCTTTGTGATCGTGCGAGCCTTCGATGAGGTCCTCGGACGAAACGATGTCGGCCAGCTTGCGTCGGAGGATTGGGACATGGCTGGCCGGTTCCATGAAGGCCTTGGAGGTGAAGAGCCCCACCATGCGGGCCTCCCCGACCGTCGCCCCGGTCGGTCCGATGATGCGAACTCCGACGTAGTCCAGCTTGGCGCGGCGGTGAACTGTCGAGAGCCGGTTGGTCTTGGTAATGACCAACAGCTCGCCAGCCTCGTGACGCGCTGCCACTTCGGGTCGCATCGAAGACAGCGGCTTGGGTGCCACGACATTGGCAGGGTGGTCTGCGGTGAGGATTCCGAGACCACTTCCCATGTCAACCTGAACGGCGCGGCCTTCATCCGTGTCGATAATCCGATATTCCCGGTATCCGAGAAACACGAAGTTCTGGTCCCGCAGCCACTGCAGGAACGCCACTGCTTCACCTATCTCGGCTTCGCTGTAGAAACCGGCGGACTGCCGCACGAGTTCGACCATCCGGTTGATGCGATCCATCAACGGGTAGAAGTCGGCCACGGCCTTGCGGACATCGGTGAGGACATGGCGAATAGCCCGCTCCAGACCGGGAAGGTCGGCTTCGAAGAGCCGACGATCGAGTTCGTAGTGTTCGATCGACTCCTTGTGACGGGCGCTGCGAGCGTGTCCCAGCGCAACCATATTCCCCGACGAGTCGCGCTCGACACCCACCACAGGGTGGGTGACCCGTACTACCTCGAGGCCATGCGCCTGGATCTCATTTGAGACCGAGTCGAGCAGGAACGGGCTGTCGGTGATGCTGACCTCCACGGCCGAGCCGGTGGAGCCGTATCCGTGCTCTTCGATAGAGGGGTTGAAAACGCGAACCTTGATCGGTTCCTCCCGTTCCCGGATGAACTCGTAGATGCCTTTGAGTTCTGCGTACCAGTCGTTAACGGTATTGGCAGAGGCCGAAGGAAGCCGGCGGAGGTAGACGCCTGCCAGTTCACCGATCATCTCGCGATCGGGCTCCTCATAGTCATCCTTGATGCGGGCGAGTACCTCAGTAAGGACTGCATTGGCAGCGAGCGCGGCCGGACTCTGCACGAGATGACAACTTAGCTGGGACGGGGCAACTGGCGCAGCAGGCTTTCAGCCCGGATGGTTCTGGTGCTCCCAGCGCCAGGCGTCGGCGCACATCTGGTCCAGGGACATCGTCGCTTTCCAACCCAGCTGGTCCCGTGCTTTGTCTACTGCGGCCCACGACGCAGCCACATCGCCGGCACGCCGACCCTCGATCCGGTAGGGAATCTCGGTGCCGGTCGCGGAAGCAAAAGCGGCCGAAGCAAAAGCCGCTGAGGCACGTGCTGCGGCCGAGGAACTGCCAGTGGTGTTTCAGGAAGACTTTGAAAGCGGCGCAGATCACTGGCAGCCGCTCGACGCCAACCAGTGGCAGGTGAAGAAGACCG
>JAICND010000474.1 GCA_025929005.1 Acidimicrobiia bacterium | reverse complement strand
CGTGGCGAACGGCGGGTGTTCGGTCTGCGCCAAGTTTGGTTGAAAGTGATCGTGGTGGGCCGAATTTGGGGTGACGAGCCAGGATCCCATCCTTTCGATGATTCTTCGAGGCCCGACGCAGCACGCACAACGCATAACGCACCACCATTCACCGGTTAACCTCAGAAGGCCCGAATCACATTGCTGTAACTATGTACCTCAAGACTCTCAAGGTTGTTGGCTTCAAGTCGTTCGCCGACCGAACCCGGCTCGAATTCCGGCCCGGGGTTTCCGTCGTCGTCGGGCCTAACGGGTCAGGCAAGTCGAATCTGGTCGATGCGATCCACTGGGTGATGGGGACCCAGGCCCCCAAGTCGCTCCGAACCCAGAAGATGGAGGACGTCATCTTCGCCGGCACCGCCACCAGGCCGGCCCTCAATCGGAGTGAGGTGACAGTCGTCTTCGACAACGCTTCCCGGATGCTCCCCCTCGACCTCGATGAAGTCTCGGTGACGAGGCGCCTCTACCGGGACGGGTCATCTGACTACGAGATCAACGGTGTCGACTGCAGGCTGCTGGACGTTCAGGAACTGCTGGCCGATTCCGGAGTGGGGCGGCACCAGCACATCATCGTGAACCAGGGCCAGGTCGACTCAGTGCTCAACGCCGGCCCGGAAGAACACCGGGCGATCATCGAGGAGGCCGCCGGAATCCTCAAGCACAAATTGCGCAAGGAGCGAGCCCTCCGACGCTTGGAGCGCACCGACGAGGACGTCTTGCGCTTGGGCGACGTGCTCGGCGAGATCACCCGCCAGATGAGGCCGCTGAAACGTCAGGCCGAGGCGGCCGAACGTCATCTGTCGGTCGTCCGTCAGGTTCAGGAACTGACCTTGTTCATAGGGGGCGAGGACCTCCGGTCCCTCGACTCACGACTCTCCGAAGCGCGTGCGGAGGAAGCCGATCTCACCACCCGATCGGAGACGGCACAGCAGCACATCGGCGAACTCGCAGTCGAGTTGAGACGGCTCACGACCGAGGCGTCGGTGCTCGGAGAGGCGCTCGATCGCGATGGGGCCGCGGCGGCGCGCCTGGAAACGACTCTGGAACGTCTGCGCCGGGTCGCCCAGGTGGCCCAGGAGCGACATCGCACTCGCAAGGCGCGGCTGGAGGGCGCCGACGAGCGCCGCAAGGATCTCCATGAAGAACTCCAGTCCTTGCAGGCCGAACTAGAGGAGGCGGCCCTCGCCGAGACCCAGGCGGGAAGCATGGCCCTGCAGCACGAACAGCGATTCCGCCTGCTCGAGGACGAGGAACGATCGATGGCCGATCAGGAGAATCTTTCGGCTGAAGGAGCCCTTGCCGTGGTCCAGGGCGACCTCTTGTCACTCGGGGCCGGCGATCAGCGTGACCGCCGGGAGCTCGAGGCGCTTTCGCAGAGGTTGGCCGTCGTGGGCGAGCAGCGGACGGCTGAAACAGCTGAGAGGATTCGGCTCGGAGACGAGATCCGAGCGCTCGACGCGGAGGTCGGAGTCGCCCAGGCGAATTACGAGAAACTGGCGGCAGCGAGGCGGAGCGACCAGGAATCTTGGGAGGCCGCCGAAGTTGCCCACACCGATAAGCGCCTCGAAGTTGCGGCGGCCCAGGCCCGGCTTGAAGCTCTGATGGCCGCCGCCGAGGGCTTTGGAGATCCTGAGGCCCGGCGCATCGTTGAAGAAACCCCGGGGGTTCTGGGATCGGTGACAGCACTGCTCGATGTCCCGGTTGACCTGGCGGCGGCCGTTGATGCTGCCCTGGGTGCGTGGGCGGGAGCGGTGGCATTCAGCGACGACGAGAATCTGGCCGAGGCGGTCGGTCGCCTCAAGGCCTCGGGGCGGGGCGGGGTTCCAATCGTCGGTGAGGCTCGGGCCGGTGCAGAGGTTGCCCGGGCTGTTGCCAGTGCCACTGGCTTGGAAGCCCTCGTCGATCGCCTG
>JAICND010000533.1 GCA_025929005.1 Acidimicrobiia bacterium | reverse complement strand
GTAGAGGCTGCGGTCGAGAGGATGTGGGTAAGTGATGCCTGTGGTCATGTCACTCCTAGAACGCCATCGCCGCCGCCCCGCGCCGATGATCTGCAGCAGCTGTCACCTTGTGCTCGGTTGAATCGCTCATGACAAGAGTGCAGCTGCCGAAGATGTCGCTGTCACTTCCGGTCGCGGTCGTCACTTCATAGCCGCTTGCGGCTAGCGCCTCACGGGTGGACGCTGGGTACGTCGCCTCAAGGTTGAGAGCGTCATCGACCCCGCGCGCACGCGGCGACCCGTGCAGCCACCGAGGGGCCTGTAGCGCTTCCCCGATCTCGACCCCGTGGTCGAGGTACCGAACTAGAACCTGAAATAGGGTCTGGACCTGGCCTCGTCCCCCCGGCGTGGCACCGGCAAGGGCTACTCGCTCCTGCTCAATCACCATAAAGGAGTTGAGGGTGTGGACCGGCCGGTGACCGGGGCGGATCCCGCCGGGACGTCCGCCTTCAAGCACAAGGTTTCCGAGCCTGTCGTTAAGGATTACACCGAGATCCCCGGGAGCTTCTCGAGAACCAAACTCGTTGAAGAGGCTATGGATGAACGTAACGGTGTTGCCCATGCCGTCGGCTACCGCCAGCGATGTAGTGTCGGTCCCTTCGACGGTAAGCCGGGGTGACTTCGGGCCATCTCCACGAATCTCGTCACGCCACCACTTGACTCGCTCATCGCTCAGCATCCACTCGAGAGGTACCGACTCGTGATGAGGGTCGCCCAGATGGGCAAGGGAATCACTGAACGCGGCCCGTTTGCACTTGATCATCAGATCAACCAGTTCCGGGCCCAAATGATCGAGGCTGGCCGGATCGAAACCCTCGAGAATTCTGAGTTCCTGCAACAGAATCACGCCAAGCGACACCGGGGGATGTTCGAGGATCTGTTGCCCTCGATAGTCAATCGAGATGGGCGCAAGCCATTCGCCCCAATGACCTGCCAGGTCATCACTAGTAATAACCCCTCCCCGTGCACGGAGCCCTTCGACCAGAGCGTCGCTGAAGCTGCCTTCGTAAAAGGCCTTGGCACCGCTGTGAGCGACCGTCCGGAGAGTCTTGGCGAGTTGCGGTTGATAGAAGATCTCACCCAGGGCGGTTCCGTTCTCTTCAAGCAAGCGGGCGAGACCGGGGTACCCATCGAGTTCGGGATGGAGACGGGCAAAGGCGGCGGCCAATCTCCGATCGACCGGAAATCCGTCCTCGGCCAGGTCAATAGCACGGCTCAAAAGGTCCGCGAGCGGTCGGGACCCAAACCGTGTTGCCATGCCGTCCCATGCCTCGACCGTCCCTGGTACGGACACCGATAGAGCGCCGAAACGGGGAATGGCTCCAGGTCGGATCCCGTTCAGTCCGGTCGGCGCGGCTCCGCTGCCGTTGAGGGCCATGCTGATCTGTGGGGTGTGGATCATGGCGAATGCATCCCCACCGAGACCGCACCAAGCCGGCTCGACCACGCATTGAACCGCCGAGCCCGCGATTGCGGCATCTATGGCGTTGCCACCATGGGCCAACACATCGAGAGCCGCCTGGGCGGCG
>JAICND010000316.1 GCA_025929005.1 Acidimicrobiia bacterium | reverse complement strand
CCGACATAGTTGGTGAGGGTCGGTGTCATTGGTGGAATATCACGGGGCGGGTCGTCGGAGGAGTGTTACGACTCTTGGTAAACCGCCAGACGCCGTCGATGATCGCCGTCGCCACCGCCAGAGTGTCGCCGATGGCAAGGGCGCCCATGGCATCTTCAGCTTGCGAGCCAAGGGGGGCATCAACGACGACCAGGTCGGCCGGGCGACCCGCCTCGATCACACCGACAGGGAGAGAATGCAAAGCGGCGATGTTGCCCGTCGCCATCGCCACGGCCGCTTCGGGAGCCACCCCTCCCAGCGAGGCGACCCACGACATCACCCGTAGGATGCCCAAAGGCTGCACACCCGAACCGGCCGGGCTGTCGGTTCCGATGACCACCCGGTGCAATTCGTCGCGACGGGCCGCCAATGCCGCCACCTCTCCGGCTGCCTTGACGTTGCCGTTGTGGACGACCTCCACCCGCGCCGAGGTCTCCTCCAAAATCCTTTCCACATCGGCTAGAGGTAGGGCGGTCGGTCCACCGTTGGTGTGACCGGCCACATCAGGCTGAACCTTGACGACGAAGTCGGCCCCGATCACGCCGCTGCCGGGAATCGAAGCACCACCGGTGTGCACCATCACCCTCATCCCCAACTTCTGCGCCCAACCGGTCATGGTGGCGGCCTCATCGACGTCCTTCACGCCGGAGATGCCGATCTCCGCCACCAGCCGCACCCCGGCCGCAGCCATCTCGACGAAGTCGGCCTCGCTCAGACCCGGCTCGAGCATCACCGCCCCGGCGTGCACCCTCACCCCCGAAGGGCGGAGCTTGGCAAAGGACTTGTGAGCGAGGATGGTCAACGCCTTCACCCCGATGGGATCGGTGGGCCGGCCAGGAGTATGCGGTTCCCCGGCGGACATCATCGTGGTCACACCACCGTGCAGGCTCGAGTCGATGAAGTCGAGTGCTCGCTGCCGGGGGGTGTAGTCGCCGATGACTGGATGAACGTGGTTGTCGCAAAGACCTGGCAGCACCGTGGAACCAGCCGCATCTATTACCGACGAGATGTCAGTGGTGTCCGCTTTCGATTCCGGACCAACGAAATCGATAAGGCCCTCCCTGACAACGATCGTGTCGCCCTCGACAGTGGGGCCGGCTATATCGCCCGTGACGATGGCTCCGATGTTGCGGATAATCATGCTGCTCATCGCAGCCCGTCCTCTCCGACGATCTCATCCACCTGGAGACCGCCTACCCGCGGGAGGGGCCGGCCACCGTCAGTGACCGCAACGGCAACGATCAGTTCGTCGTCGGCTGGAGCGTCGACGATTTGCAGCTCCACCGCATCGAAGTGGCTGCGAACAAAGGCGGCGTCCTTGTAATGCAAAGGGATATCAAGAGAGCAACCCGGCCCACCGCGCTTTTTGGCCGAGGGGATAATGGCTTTGCCTCCGCCGCAGGCTTCTCGCAGCGGGGTGCCGAACTTGGGATGGAGCAGGGCGGCGACGTGCTCCAACTCTCCTCGTATCCCGACGATCCCGCCCTTGCCGTAGCTGTGGACGGGCTTTCCATCCAACTGGGCAACGGCAGACCTGGACAACACCTCCGACAGACCGACCGAGGCGTCGACGAGATCGGAAAGATCTTCGACATATCGACCGGCGTGGGGATTCGTTAATACGGCCGCCACCACCACCCGGCGAATCGCTGGCGTTACCGCCTGACCGGCCTCGATCCGCACCTCGTCAATAAGCTTGACCAGTTTCCGAATTTCCATATGGTTCCTGTCTCGTTATGCCAAAGGCCCGACGATGTGTTTGGTGATCAGGTCCAACTGCAGAGGATCATCGACCAGCGGGGTGAGGATCAGATACTGAAGCCCCGCAGCGCGCAGGGCGGCAACTGTTCGCTGCATGTCATCGATGGTTCCGGTGAGATAGGACGCCTGCAGATCCGAGTCGGTGCGGTGATTTCCCATGATCTTGTGGAAGTGCGGCATCTGTTGTGCGAGCGCTTTCTCCCGGTTGGGTTCTTCGACCACGTGCAAAAACTGGGTGGCCCCGAATGTGAGCGTGGACGGGTCGCGGCCGTTGGCGAGCAGATGGTCTTTCACTACCAGCCAATCATGCTGCACATCACCCGGGTCGCTGCCACTCGAACGCGCCATCCATCCGTCGGCACCGAGAATCCGATCGAGAACACCGCGAGCGATGAACGGCTTGTCGGGGGTGTCAGGGGCGTGGGTAAGGGTTCCCCCAGCGATCCACACCTGTGGGAGCTCAGGCGCTCTTGGATAGATGGTGATGTTCTCGACTTGCCAGAACCGGCCCGCAAACGTGACGTTCTCCTCAGCGAGAAGAAGTCGGATCAGATAGAGAGCCTCGTCGGTGCGCCGGCCCCGCTCCTGCAAAGCGATCCCGGTAGCGGCGAACTCTTCAGGGTCCCACCCCACGGCGACGCCAAAGCGGAAACGTCCGCCTGAGAGCATTTGGAGCGAAGCAATCTCTTTGGCGAGGATCACCGGGTGCCGGAGGGGAAGAACCAGCGCCGCGGTCCCGAGTCCAAGTCGCTGAGTGACAGCGGCGGCAGCCGATAGCGTCGAAAGCGCATCGAGCCATGAGACCCCGTACACACCCTTGGAGACCAGCAGGTGGTCGATGACCCAAAGGTCGTCGAAGGCCAGCTCATCGATCCGGCGGCAATAGTCGAGGAGATCGTGAGTCTGGCGATAACCGAGACCAGGTGGGGCGTATGAAGGTATACGAAGTCCAAACCGCAGCCCATCTCTTACTGGGTCTGGAGCGGGTTCGACCACGGTCGGCGATCATACCGCCGCCTACGATCCGCGCTTTTATCACCCAGACCCGTCGTAAAACGACGGGTCTGGGTCGCGAAAGCGCGGATGGAGGGTATTTCATCTGGACAGTTTCCGTCCTTTAGCGCCGTTTTAGCCTCTTCGTCTACCATCCTCGGGTTTGGCGGGCCCGCGGGGCCCCGCGAGCAACCT
>JAICND010000288.1 GCA_025929005.1 Acidimicrobiia bacterium | reverse complement strand
CGTCCAGAAGAGTCGTGAACATCGCCGGGACCAGCTCTTCGGCCGGAGGAATCCGCACGATCTCTGGTTTGTCCTTGCGACCCAGCAACAGTTCCACCATGCCGTGGGTAGCCGCCCACAGGACCCCGGCGATCGCCGCCGCCGAAAAGTCGTGGCGGATCTCACCCGCCTCCATGGCTTCGTCGACCAGGGCGACGAGCCCCGCCAGGATCCGCAGACCTGGATCATCCGCTAGTTCGTCTTCAGGAATCGTGAAGTCCTTATGGACTCCGAAGAGGATCGGGTACTGCTGCCAATTCTCCATCCCGAAGCGGACGTACTCCTCCCCGAGCCTCTGGATCCGCTCGACGGGCCGACCACCGGACGAGAGGATCGGCTCCAGTTGGCTGGCGAAGCGATCGAACCCGCGCCGACAGACCGCATAGAACAGTTGGTCCTTGTCGGCGAAATGCATGTAGATAGCTGGAGGGGAGACACCAACACCGTCGGCGATGGCCCTGATCGAAACCGCATCGATGCTTCCATGCCGAAATAGAAGTTCCTCGGTCGCGTCGAGGATCTCCTCCTTGAGAAGCGGGCCCTCCCCTTTGCGGGCCCGGTGACCGCTAACTCGGCGAACCTTCACCCGGCTGCTCATACCGGTTCCTCCACTTGCGGGGTGGCTCGGTGCGGTTCTCCAGACTCACTGATTCCGAATCTGCGGTGAAGAGGACGCATCCATCGCGGGGCCCACCAGTTGGCGCGACCCGCCAATCGCATGAAGGCCGGCACCAGCGCTGTCCGGACTATGAAAGCGTCGACCAGGACCGCCAGGGTCATCCCGATCCCGAACATCTTCATCATCATGACTCGCGACGTAGCGAAGGCCACGAACACCACCGAGATCAGCACAGCCGCCGCGGTGACGATGCGGCCGGTGCGCTCGAGGCCAACAGCCACCGCTGACACATCGTCGGCCCCTTTGTCATGCTCTTCCTTAATGCGGGACAGCAAGAAGACCTCGTAGTCCATCGAGAGGCCAAAAGCGATCGCAAACATGAGGATGGGCATGGTCAGATCGAGGCCGCCGGTCGGCGTGAACCCGAGTACGTCGGAGAGATTCCCCTCCTGGAATATCCATACGAGTGCGCCGAAGGTGGCCGACAGCGAGAGGAGATTGAGTACCACGGCCTTGGCGGGAACCAGGACCGACCCGAACATCAGAAACAGCACGACGAACGTGACGAGCCCGATGATGCCAAGCGCCAGCGGGAGACTGGCAAAAAGGGCTTGCTTGGTGTCGACCAGATCGGCTGTAACTCCTCCGACCAAGACCTCCTCGGGGGCATCGAGAGCACGAACTGCTCTGACCAGGTCCTCACCTTCCTGCGAACTCGGCTCGATGGCGGGAATCACCGACCAGTAGTTGCCACCGCCTGCGGCGAAGTGAGCGTGCCCAGGCCCGGGAGGAACGACCTGGATCCCGTCGATGTAGCTCCCGGTGGAACTGTCGACCCGGGCCACGCCTTCGAGGGAGGACAACGCAACGCTGTGCTGGTCGACCTGCTGGCCGTCGGCAGTGGTAGGAGCGACGACTTGGATCGCGGCCGATTCGAACGAATTGAACTCGGCCCTAAGGATGTCCCCTACCTGTCGGGCCGGGGACGACGGAGGCAAAACGCGGTCGTCGGACTGAACCAGATTGACGCCCAGAAACGGCAACCCCAGCGCCACCAACAAAGCGACAGCCGCGGTCGCAATCGGGATGGGTCGGCGCATGACCGCCATAGCGACCCGATGCCATACGCCGGTTCCGGTGGGTGGTCGCTGCTTGCGAACAGCAAGTTTGTCGACTCGTTTCCCGAGCACAGCGAGCAGGGCCGGCAAGGCAACCACTGCTCCCAAACCGGCCAGCGCCACTACCGCGATGCCGGCGTAGGCGAACGACCGGAGGAACGGAAGGGGGAAGACCATCATCGCGGAAAGGGACACCATGACGGTCCCGGCAGAGAAGGCCACCGTTCGTCCAGCAGTTCTGATGGTGCGGCGGGCGGCTTCATGGCCGTCGTGACCGGCGGCGAGTTCTTCGCGGAAACGGCTCACGATGAAGAGCGCGTAGTCGATCCCGAGCCCGAGACCGAGCGCGGTCGTGAGGTTGAGAGAGAAGATCGATACCTCTGTGAGGCGGGCGATGACGTCGAGAGCAAGGAAAGTGCCAACGATGGCGAACGCTCCGACCCCAAGGGGTAGTAAGGCCGCAACCACCGAACCGAAGACGATGATCAACAAGACGAAGGTGATGGGAAAGGCGATCGACTCGGACTTGACGAGGTCGGCCTCGATAGTTTCGGTCACCTCGGCGAACAAGGGGCCCTGGCCACCGACCGCGATCTCGAGTCCTTGGAAATCACCGCGGTACTTCTCGACGATCTCAGCGGATAACTCGAGAAGGACACTTTGATCGACGTCGTGGGAAACGAACAACATCGCCCGATTGCCCCGCTCGCTCTTAAGTGAGGGCGGAGAGCCGAGCGACCAATACGAGCTGGCTTCGGTGACGTGGTCCTCGGAAGCGAGCTGTTGGGTGAGAGCGATGCCGGCAGCAGCCACGGCAGGGTCATCGACGGAGCCGTCGGGAGCGGTGGCAACGATGACAATGCTGGGGATCCCGACATCGAACTGCTCGGCCAGCACCTCACCGGCCTGGAACGACTCGGCATTCTCGTCCTGGAAGCCACCACTGGACAGACGGCCCGCCACTCCACTCCCGAGATAGCCGGCAGCCGCCATCACCAACAGGGTGCCGACGAGGACCAGCACCCGCCTTTTGACCACAAAGCTCGAGAACCTTCCCACGACGCTCATTCTTGGTTATCCGCCCGAACTAATCACCGATCAGTTAACACTGTCAAGTTGACAACTTGCCTGAGGTCTGCGGAGTAGACACACCCCCCTCGATCGAGCGGAGCGAGATCGAAGGTTGGTGATGCGCTCGTCTCGACCAGGCCTTACGGATACGCTCACCGCCAATGACTCTCGAGCCCTCCGAGTCGCTTCTCGAGGAGAAGAGCACTTCATATCTCGAACTCTTCTTCGACCTCGTGTTCGTCTTTGCAGTCACTCAGGTTTCGGCTCTGGTCCGAGGAGACCAGACGTTCGCCGGCCTCGGTCGCGGAAGTTTGCTGCTTCTGATGTTGTGGTGGACCTGGTCGCT
>JAICND010000529.1 GCA_025929005.1 Acidimicrobiia bacterium | reverse complement strand
TCACCGCCGACGATCCTGATGGCCTTGACGCAGAGCTCAGCCATCACTCGTTCGGCCCGATCGAGTCCGCCTCCAATGGAAACGCGATGGCCTCCATTGCCGAACCTGCTGTCACTCTGGACCCGGAACCCGAACCCGAACCGGCTCCCGCCCCGGTTCCCGAGGCTGCGACCCGGCCGGCCCGGGCCGAGCTCTTCCCGGTCCCAGATCCGGCGCCCGAACCAAGAGTGTTGGTGGTGCCGATCTCCGAGCCAGTCCAAGTAACCGCGACCCCGGCGGCCACACCACCTGAGACCGAGTCTGTTGAAGAGCCCGAGGCACCAATCAAGGGACGCCGTCCACTTCTCAAGGTAATGAAGGCCCGGGTCGCGGAGGTCGATCCGGAGACCGAGGAGGTCATCGAAGACGTCGCCAGCGAGATTGAAGAGGGCGACACCATTGCCGACCTTGCCCTGACCCGGGCCAAGAAACTCCACAAGGTACGGCCTCGTCGGTGGATGCCGAATGATCTCCACACGGTGGCCGTCAAGGTTGGGTTGGTGTCGGGCGCCATCGTTGTCGTCATGGGCTTTGCTTTCGCCGTCCTTTTGATCCTTGGGGGGGGTGAAGCCGCGGTAGATCCCGAAGGCGAAGTCAGCCCCACTACCTCCATCGTTACGGTTCCGACGACGGTCGCCACAACCGTTCCGCCACCACCAGCTGACCTTGAAACACCCGTCTTCGACTTATCAGCGGCTGTGTTCGCCGAGCGATGGAATCTTTTGGCTGCCGACCTCGACGAGGCTCTGCTTCTCAGCCCCAATATCTCAAACCCCTTCTCATTGGTGATGACCCCATTCATGACCTTCGACGGCATCCTCGACCCCAACGGGGGGAGCTTGCGTTTGCGGGCGACACCCACCGGCACCGCCGAGGGCGACCGACGTATCCTCGTAGCGATCGCCCTGCTAATCGGGACCGCTGAGCCCACTCTCACCCCCGACCAGCGCGGACAACTGGTCGACGAATTGGGGCTTGATCTCCAGGAGCTCGACATCGCGGCAATCAGTGGCGCTCGCACTTACAAGGGCCTGTACTACGAGATGGACTTCCTCGAAGGGGAGGGTGTCCTCCAATTCACGGTAAGACCCGAAGGTGCCGTGGCCACAACAACCACCACCGCCGGCCCCTGATTTTCCGATCAGTCCTCGGCAAAGGCTGCCGTGACTTCTTTCCAAGGCTCAAGCGAACTCGTGGTCGTGAGACCCACCGGCGCCACGAAGACCGCTTTCACTCCGAGATCAGCCATCGCCCGATAACGCCCGATGTGGGTGTCGGGTAAGCCGGCGTGGTGTCTGCCAGCGAACGCGGCGTGTGGTCGGGAACCTCGATGCGCCTCGACCAATGACGCAACCTCACTTCGACTGCTTGAGATGAGAGGAGTGTCCAACACGGACACCTCGAACGAGTCGGCATCGCGGCCAACTTCCTCCAGACCTTTCCTCACAAGCACGAGAGCATGCTCAATACCACTGGCGGTGCTCAGGTTGAGGCCGTGTGCACTTTCGGTGGCCAGCCGAATGATCCGCTCTGTGCGGCCGCCGACG
>JAICND010000310.1 GCA_025929005.1 Acidimicrobiia bacterium | reverse complement strand
GGTGAACACTCGGGGCACTACTACTTCGCTGACAACTTCCGAGCCGACTCGGGGATGCTGGCAATGCTGGTGCTGCTGCAAGTGATCTCCGAGGCAGGACGCCCTCTCTCTGCGCTCCGCACAGAGGTAGAGCCCTATGCGTCCTCGGGTGAAGTGAACTTGAGGGTGGCCGATCAAGCCGGGGCAGTCGAGCGGGTGGAGGCGAGTTTCCCGGATGCCGACCTCGATCGTCAGGATGGACTCACGGTCTCCTGGCCTGATCGTTGGTTCAACATTCGTGCTTCAAACACGGAGCCGGTGCTACGCCTCAACGTAGAAGGGCCTGATCAAGAAGCTGTCACCGCCCTGGTCCAGAGGGTCCGTCAAGTGGTGGGGGCCTGACATCGCACTTCTCGATCCACTGCTGGCTTCGATCCTGGTCTGCCCTGTCGACCTGTCGGACCTGAATGAGGATGAGCCCAACCGGGTCTTGATCTGCACTAAGTGCGCAAGGAAATACCCGGTCGATGAACAGGGCATTCCCGACATGGTGGTCGAGGAGGAAGCCTTCTCCGACCAAAAGGACTGACTTGGCCCACCCCGAAATGCAGCGGATGGTCGGCACCTGGGGTGAGCAATTGCGATGGGCAGCCCAACTCCCACGACCGCCAGGTCCGTCGCTGGATCAGCTGCTGATTTGTGGGATGGGTGGGTCTGGCATCTCCGGTGACTTTGCTGCCGCGCTCTGCTCCAAGCCGCTCCGGGTCCACAAGGCGTACGGGCTCCCCATCTGGGCTCCTGAGAGCCAGGTGCCAGTTCTCGCCGTCTCGTATTCGGGTAACACCGAAGAAACTCTTTCCGCGGTGGAGGCGGCGGCCGCGGCAGGGCTTCGGTTGGCCGCTGTGGGAAGCGGTGGCCGTCTGCTCGAACAAGCGCGCTCCGAAGGCTGGCCATTTGTGGAGGTTCCCGCTGGCCTGCAGCCGCGGGCGGCGTTGGGTTACCTCCTTGGTGGGGTCTTGTCGTTGCTGGGTGGGTGGGGGTTGTCGCCGATTGGAGCCAGTGAACTCAGCGCAGCCGCCGACATCGCTGACTCCATGGTGGATAAGTCAAGTCCTGTCCGCCGTGAAGCTTCCGACCTGGCGGCCAACCTCGAAGGCCACATGGTTGGGATCTATGGATCAGAAGGTCTTGTGGCGCCTGCGGCCCAACGTTGGAAGACTCAGATCAACGAGAACGCCAAGTGGCCAGCCTGGTGGTCACTCTTCCCCGAGCTCGACCACAACGAAGTCGTGTCCTGGTCATCGCTCTCACACATCACAAGAGACAAAGTGGCTTTGGTTGCCCTTCGTGATCGAGAAGAGGGTCCGAGGGTGGCAGCGAGGGTCAGAATCACGGCGAGCATCGTCGACGGGGATGTCAACTGGGTCGGCGAAGTCTGGTCCCGCGGCGAGCGCCCCCTCGAGCGGCTTGTGAGCCTGGCCGTTATGGGAGACTTGGTGTCCCTGGAGCTAGCCAGGCTGGCTGGGGTCGATCCCGTGCCGGTGGAAGCAATCGAAGAGTTGAAGCAGAAGCTGGCAGAGGAGCGTTCATGAAATACGACATCGCCGACCCCTCCCTGGCGGACGAGGGAGCCCGCCGTATCGAGTGGGCCGGTCGGCGGATGCCGGTCCTGAAGTCGATCGCCGAGAGATTCGCCAAAGAAGAGCCGCTCAAAGGGCTGATGGTGGCGGCTTGTCTACATGTCACAGCGGAGACCGCCAATCTGATGGTGACCCTGCGAGAGGGTGGGGCGAAGGTGGCACTCTGTGCGTCCAACCCTCTGTCGACCCAAGACGATGTGGCAGCAGCGTTGGTGGCAGACAACATCCCCGTTTTTGCCATCCGGGGAGAGGATGACGAGAGCTACTACCGCCACATATACACCGTCTTGGACATGGCACCTGACATCACGATGGACGACGGCGCCGATCTGGCCACGATCCTCCACACCCAGCGCACGGATCTTTCGCCGATCGGGTCGACCGAGGAAACCACCACCGGGGTCATCAGGCTGCGGGCCATGGCGGCCGAAGGCACGCTTCGGCTTCCGGTGGTGGCCGTAAACGACTCCGCCACCAAGCACCTCTTTGATAACCACTACGGAACTGGCCAGTCGGCGATGGACGGAATCATTCGCGCCACCAACATGCTGATTGCAGGCTCGACGGTGGCGGTCATTGGTTACGGGGACTGCGGCCAAGGAGTGGCTTCCCGGGCCGCGGGGCTGGGAGCGAGAGTGGTGGTCGTCGAAGTGGATCCGATTCGGGCCCTCACCGCGGCGATGGATGGTCACGGGGTGATGACCGCGGATGACGCTGCCCGAGTGGCAGATGTGTTCATAACCGTGACCGGCAACAAACACGTTCTGAGAAAGCAGCACTTCGACGTGATGAAAGACGGTGCGATCATGGCCAACGCCGGCCACTTCGACGTCGAGTTGGACCTGGAGGTCCTGGGAGAGATGGCCCGGGACCGGCGTGCACCACGACGCAACCTTGAGCAGTACGAGATGGCCGATGGCCGCAGGCTTCTCGTTGTTGCCGAAGGTCGGCTGGTCAATCTCGGCGCCGCCGAGGGGCATCCAGCCGACGTGATGGACATGTCGTTTTCCAACCAGGCGCTGGCGGCCGAGTGGCTTGCGCAAAGGGCAGGAACGCTGGAACCTGCCATTTACACCCTTTCAGCCGACATCGACCGCGAGGTCGCCAGGCTCAAGCTCGCTTCAATGGGAGCCGGTCTGGAAGAGCTAACGGAAGAGCAGAAGGCATACCTGTCCGGCTGGCGCGAGGGCACGTAGAGACTCAGAGACAGAGAGACGGCGGATGCGAGTTCTCCACGTCTCCGAGTCTCTAAGTCTCTAAGTCTCCAAGTCTCTTCCGCATGTCCCACCCTGTCGCCACACTTGCGGGGATGGTCACCCTTTGCCTTGCCTGTCGGAGCGTCGGCAGCGATCCGGTATGCAGGAGGTGCGCCGGTGCTCTGAAAAAGGCTCCGGAGCGG
>JAICND010000502.1 GCA_025929005.1 Acidimicrobiia bacterium | reverse complement strand
CACGGCGGTCGGCCGAGTCGAAGTCTCGCGCCCCTATTATTTATGCGCTCACTGTCACACCGGCCAGTTCCCCGCCGATGTCGAATTGGACATTGAGAAGGCCGAGGTTTCCCCGGGTGTGCGCCGCATGCAGGCATTGGTCGGCCAGGAGGCGCCCTTCGATCCGGGCCGCGAGCAGATCAAGGTCCTGGCCGGTTTGGAGGTAACCACCAAAGCGGTCGAGCGCACGACGGAGGCCATCGGCGGCGATATCTCCCGGAGAGAACAGGAGGAGATTCAGCGGGCTGTCCAACTGGATCTGCCCATTGAGATCGGCCAGCCGGTACCCATTCTCTACGTACAGATGGGATGGCACCGGGGTGCCGGTAGTGAAGAAAGAGACCGAAGGACGGAAAGGCAAGACGGGTGGCCAGCCGTCCCATACGCGCGAAGCCAAGCTGGGATGTGTTTTCACCCAGACCGCTTGGGACGAGGAGGGTTTTGCCATTCGCGATCCCGATTCCACCACCTACACCGGGGCCATTGAAACGGCCGAGGCATTCGGCAAGCGGCTCTACGTGGAAGCCTGGAAGCGCGGGTGGAGTCGCGCCAAAAAGAAGGTCGTCATCGGGGATGGCGCGGAATGGATCTGGAATCTGACCGCAGACCACTTTCCCGGCGCCATTCAGATCGTGGATCTGTATCACGTCCGCCAGCATCTTTGGGAACTGGTTCGGAAGCTATATCCCAATGACGATGGCCAGCAGAAGGCGTGGATGAAGGTTCACCAGATACGTCTCCTGGACAAGGGAAAAATCGAAAGGCTGGTGACCTCGATCCGCTCCCTCTCATCCGACAATCCCGAGGTCTCCGACAAGATTCGTACCGAGGCAGACTACTTCGAAAGGAACGCCGATCGCAGGCGCTATCCCAAGTTCCGCCGTCAACACCTGTTCGTAGGCTCCGGCGTTATCGAAGCCGGGTGCAAAACCGTGATCGGCTCAGGGCTCAAGCGGTCCGGTATGTTCTGGACGGTTCGAGGCGCCAATGCCATCCTCGCACTGCGCTCCTACCACCTCAATGGTCGCTTCGAGGACTACTGGGCTTCCCGGAGGGCAGCTTGACTCTCACTTCGGCGGAGCGCACCCCTTCGAGATGGGTGTGCGACTGGAAAGTGATCGATTCGAGGGAATGCAGGCGAATCGAGGAAAATCTGAGCGTAGCGGTACGCCTGGCTGAGCCGCGACCGCGAGGGAGCGCTGTTTGAGGTACTTCATTACGTTCGCCTGTTACGGCGCCCGCCTACACGGCGACGAATCGGGGTCGGTGATCGGCGTCACAATCTGGTTGGCAGGCGGTTGTTGGAACCCGATCCACAACGTGTCATGGTGGCACGTCGAGGAATGCTCCAGGAGCTCTATTTGCTCGACCAAGCGGGCCGGGCATCGTTCTGGTGGCGCTGCGGAGGCATTGCGCGCACCGCGGGTGGAACCTGCTGGCTGCGCATGTTCGGTCCAACCACGTGCACGCCATCGTAGAAGCCGAGATTCGACCAGAGAGAGAATCATGAACGAGTTCAAATCGCACGCCACCCGCGAGCTAAACCCGCTTCGGAAGCGATGTATCCGAACGAAAACGCTGGGCGCGGCATGGAAGCACGCGATAGATCTGGAAGGACCAAGTTGTAAGGCAGGCTCTTCAGTACGTCATCGAGGAATAGGGCGAGACTATGGCGCTGTTCGTTGCGGAGT
>JAICND010000389.1 GCA_025929005.1 Acidimicrobiia bacterium | reverse complement strand
CTCCCTCCCAGATCGGACGTCGCGGAATGGACGTCCTCGGCGCCCGCAAGCTAATGACGAACGTAGCGCGGTGGCGTCTAAACGAGGGTTAGTCGTTGCCGGAGTTGATCGAGGTTCCGCCGCCAGATCCATCGGAAGAGGGGCTTGCTCAACCCGGCGCCTATCAATCCCCCGAACCTCCACGGGAAGTGAAGGGTCTCGCTCCAGGTGAAGATGACGCCGCCCGCCACCGGGTCGAGTCGAAACTCACCCTCGCCCCCGACCAACCCCTGATGCCTGACGCCGATCCTCCGCTGCGGTTCCCAAACCGTTACCTCCATGATGTCAACAGTCCTGAGTGGACCCAGGCGGGTCTTAACCCGGAGACGGGTTCCTACCCCCGACTTCTGGACGGTCTCGAATTCGATCTGGCGTGCATCCGTCATCCATTCGGTGTGGGAAGCGAAATCGGCGGCTGCTTCCCAGACCGCCTGCAGCGATGCGGGGATGAGGACGGCAACTGTCACACCCATGCGACAATTGTGCCGTGCTCTACCTCGATCACGCCGCGACGACTCCTGTCCGGCCAGCCGCCGCCGAGGCCATGGCTCCCTTTCTTGCTGACCGTTTTGGCAACTCCTCGGGGGTTCATGGCATTTCCCGACGCGCCAAGAACGCCTTGGAAGAAGCCCGTGAGCAGGCAGCGGCCCACATCGGCGCCCGACCCCAGGAGATCGTGTTCACCGGCGGAGGCACCGAAGCCGACAACCTCGCCTTGAAAGGGGTGGCGCTGGCCGGTGGCAAGCGGGGCGGAGTGGTCACAGCAGCCACGGAGCACGAGGCTGTCCTAGAAACCGTTGACTTTCTGGGCCGTTTTGGATGTCCGACGGGGATCGTGGGAGTCGATCGACACGGCCTGATTGATCCTGCGGGACTGGCCGCGGCGGTGACCTCCGAGACTGCGGTCGTCTCGGTTATGGCGGCCAACAACGAGACCGGAACGATTCAGCCGCTGCCACCACTGGTGGCAGCGGCGAGAGCTGCCAACCCAGGCGTGCTCTTTCATACCGACGCGGTGCAGGCCTTTGGCGCACTCGACGTCGATGTGGAGGAGTGGGGTGTCGACCTCCTGTCGCTGGCAGCCCACAAGTTCGGTGGGCCTCAAGGCGTCGGTCTGCTCTTCGTGCGAAACGGAGTAACGCTCGAACCGTTGATGCATGGTGGTGGTCAGGAATTGGGACGGCGAAGCGGCACCCACAATGTGGCCGGTGTGGTGGGAATGGCCACAGCCATGGAGCTGGCGGCGGCCGATCGGGAACGCTTCCGGCGGGACATCACCGAGGCCCGTCGGCACTTCGAGGCCAAGCTTTCCGATCGGGCTGAGAGGACAGTGCCTGAAGATCTCACTCTTCCCCAGCACTCACATCTGCGTTTCGGCCAGGTCAACAACGAGACCCTGCTGGTGCTCCTTGATCGTCTCGGAGTCGCCGCTTCAGCTGGCTCGGCCTGCGCCTCAGGAGCAGCGAAGGTGTCTCATGTCCTGGAGGCCATGGGTCTCACGCCGGCTGAGGCCCGGAGATCACTGCGGTTCTCCTTCGGATGGACCTCCGGGGTGGCCGAAGCCGAGGAAGCGGCCGGGCTGGTTCTGCGGGCCCTCGAGGGCCGCTCATGAAAGTTCTGGTCGCCATGTCGGGCGGAGTCGACTCTTCGGTGGCGGCTGCCCTGATGAAGCAGGAGGGACACGACGTCATCGGGGTGACTCTCAAGCTGTGGCAAGGCCCCAACGGAGAGGCGCCGACGGCCGGATGTTGCACGGTCGGTGACGCTGAGGACGCCCGACGCGTGGCGGCCCAACTGGACATCCCGTACTACGTGTTTGACTACACGTCGCACTTTCACGCGGGAGTCGTGAACCATTTCGTCAGCGACTACCTGAACGGTCGGACTCCCAATCCGTGCGTGGAGTGCAACCGCACGGTCAAGTTCTCGCGTCTGCTCGAACAATCGGCTGAGCTCGGTTGCGAGATGCTAGTGACCGGTCACTATGCACGGGTGGTCTCCGTCGGGGGGCGCTTCCAACTTCACCGTGGCAAGGACCGCCGCAAGGACCAGTCGTACGTTCTCTCGATGCTTACTCAGAGGGAACTTGCCCGGGTCCGGCTGCCGGTTGGCGAGCTCACCAAGGACGAGACGCGGGCAATCGCAGCCGAGCTCGGTCTTCGCACTGCCTCCAAACCCGACAGCCAGGACATCTGCTTCGTTGGAACAGACGGATACAAGGGCTTCCTTCGTCGCCAGACCCTCGACGCTCATAGGCGTGGCCACATCGTCGACATGCATGGCAACGTCGTCGGACAACACGATGGCGTCGTCGGGTTCACGATCGGCCAGCGCCGGGGAGTAGGAGTTGCGCTCGGTGAGCGTCGTTACGTAGTCGACGTGCAGCCGTCGACCGCCACTGTGGTGATCGGCCACCGCCGCCACCTCGAGGTCTCAACAATCGAAGTGGACCAGATCACCTGGGTCGACGAACCCGTACAGCGTGGCGAGAGAGTCGAGGTGCAATACCGGGCCCATGGACAGGCGGTGCCAGCCACGT
>JAICND010000448.1 GCA_025929005.1 Acidimicrobiia bacterium | reverse complement strand
CTCGGACGAGCTCCCCCAAATCACACAACCGAGTAAAGAACCTTGATTTGGCAACCAACCACCGGACCACCATTGAGGAACACGTCCGGCTTCAAAGCCGTGTTAGCACACGCACCTGCCTCCTAGAGGTTGGCGCGACAGCTCACCGGTGGCTCGTGCCACCAGTCGGTAGGACATGGAACGACCTAGGGTCGACGCTTGCCGAGGAGCTACTCGAACCCGCCCGCTTCAAGGCGTTTTCCGACTTTGCGCTGCCAATTGTCTCTCAGCAGACCACGAAATTGTTTTTCATTGATGCTTATCGCATGACAGAATCACATCACCTCGAATCCAAGGAGGATCACGTGGCGAACAAGGACAAGGGCGGCAAGAACAACAAGAAGGCCCCCACCAAAGATCTCAAGCAGAAACGTCAGGCCAAGAAGGAAAAGAAGGGCACGGGCGCACGCAAGTCCGGCTGATCGAGGATGTCTGCGGTAAAGACCGCGTAGACATCTCATTGCGGGCCATAACCGAACAGCCCGATTTCGAAGAAACCTTCGCGCGCGCCTGTTGCTAGCGCCCAAACGCCTTCGCCAAGCTCGATGAGATCGACATCAAGAGTCGATTCATCTTCACGGTTCAGGGGATCGACAAAGACCGCCACGAAGGTCCAGCCCTCGACCGGCCACTCGACTTGAATCCGACCTTCGACCGTGCCCAAATTAGGCAGCGGATCGGTCTGGTCTTCTTCGACACATATGTTGGTGCTCGCCGGTCTCCAACAGAACGAGACCGGTTCGAGTCCCATCGAGACATCCTGGCTCCGCACAACAAGATCGGGAGGGCCTTCAAGGGAAGCGCCGGGTACACAGGCAGTGAGAACGATGAGGATGGCAACGACCACTGGGACACCTCTGATTGCCATTCGTTGAGCAAACTACTCCTAATGATCGCCAGCGTTCACAATGAGGCCTCATGCGCCGAATGGCCGTTGTCGTGTCGTTGCTCGCGGCTGTCGCAGCCTGTTCTTCGAACGCGGTAGAGCCGCAGACTCCGGCACTCCCGGAGATCGATCTCGCCACCTTCCAACAAACAATGGCCGATCTTGAGCGGCCGGCGGTGGTGAACGTGTGGGCCTCGTGGTGTCTCCCCTGTCGGGCCGAGGCGCCGCTGCTGCAAGCTGCCCACGCCGAGTACGGCGACCGGATCGAGTTCATCGGTCTCGACTTCAACGACAGTCAGCGGGGGGCGCGGTTGTTTCTCGACGAGTTCGATCTCCCCTTCATCCACTACTTCGATCAGGCGGGCGAGGTGATCGCCGATCTCGGTGGCTTCGGGGTGCCGCGGACATACTTCTTTGCCGCAGATGGTGAGCTTGTTAAGACCCACAACGGAGTCATCGACGAGCAGACCCTCGCACTCCAGATCGACGAACTGCTCAACCGATAAATGGAGGTCACGCTTCTCTGGGCTGCCCTCACGGCCTTCCTCGCCGCCTACCTAACCCTTCGACTTCGCCCCTTTGACATTCCCAATCGCCCCTTTGACCGCCTCATCGGAGCCGCAGTCGTCGGCATGTTCACGGGACGACTGGCGGCCGTTCTCGCGGCCGGTATCAACCCGATAACAAACCCTGGTCAGTTGCTGCTGATTCGAGGGGGTGTCGACACGATGTGGGCATCTCTCGCCGGTTTCGCCACCCTTGCCTGGCCACTCCGAAAGAACCTGAGGGCCATCGACAACCTCGCGCCAGCCGCCCTGGCCGCCTTGGGTGGATGGCATGCCGGATGCGTATGGCGATCGACCTGTCTGGGGACCGCCAGCGACCTGCCATGGGCGTGGGCACTCCCCGGCTCGGATGTCACCCGGCATCCAGTCGAACTCTACGCAGCCATCGGGTTTCTAGCCGGGGCGTTCCTTCTGACGAGACTGGCCTTGCCAACGGGCGCACTGACGGGTCTGGCTGTCGCCTGGGCCGGTTTCGCTCGCCTCCTCACTGAGCCGATGCGACCCTCCATCGGTGGTGGACCGGTCGCGTTCTATGTTGCCGTCACAGTCATCGGTGTCGTGCTAGCGGCGTGGTCTCGTAACCTGCCGCGGTGGATCAGACCGTCGAACAGCCCCTAACGGTTTACGACCTCCAGTCCCGCGAGGACGCCAAGGTCGATCTGCGCCG
>JAICND010000131.1 GCA_025929005.1 Acidimicrobiia bacterium | reverse complement strand
GTAAACAAAAGCCGACACCCGGCCTCCATCCCAGGCAACCACCGCTCTAGACCGTCTCACCAGTTCGAGGCTATACCCCTACCATCATTGACACATGAGCGGTTGGCGCGCCGGGTTGGTCGCCCTGGCAGTGGGTGGGGTTTTTCTGGCCGCAGGTTGGGCCCTAACCAGGGACGATGCACCGGTCAATCCGAGTTCAACAACGGTCGACCCCGGCGAGGCTGACATCACCCTGGCCTGTCCGGCTGCCTTCGAACTCGTCTGCGACCAGCTCGCCATTCGTTACCAGGCCGCTCACGTCACCTATCGGCTCGGGGCCGAGATCCCCGACGGCACTGTCGTCGTCGCCGCGGTGGCTGACATCCCGGCCGGTCTGGCGGTCACGCCGTTTGCCCGATCCCCTATCGCCATTGCGGTCTGGCAGGAACGCTCGCCGGCCCTCCTGCGGGGCTGTGACATCAACATCGCCTGTCTGATCGGCCAAGCCGGGGTGCCCTGGTCCGAACTCGGAGGACCGACGTCGTGGGGAGTGGTGACTCTCGGTCTCGCCGACCCGTCGGAGGGCATTGCAGACCTGGAAGCCTGGCGTCTCTTCGTCGAAGGAGGGGTCAATGCCGATACTGGATCCAATGTTCGCCTTTCCGCACCTGATGACGGTCGGTTGATGGCCGATCTCGTCTTGTTCCCGAGCCGGGCCGATGTGGTCGTCACGTCGGAGGTCGCCATCGCCTCTCAGCTCCAGAACGCAATTCAGAGGACCGGACGGCTCGCCGTCTTCTACCCGGATCCCACCCCGTATGTCCCGATTGGTGCCTACGGAGAAGGCCGTGCTGCCCGCAACCTGATCGAGGACCTCAACACTCCGGAGTTACAGGCATTGCTGGGTAGCCTTGGTATGCGCCCGCTGACCGGGGAGGCCCAGGACCTGATGGATGGCCTCGGAAGTCCGGGCGGCGAGCTTGCCCCGGTGGACGTTGCGCAAAAGGAGACTTTGGTGCAGGCCTGGAACCAACTGGTCGGAGGATGAACATGAGATTGAACCGACCAATCGCGCTCGTGGCGTCCTTGGCGATCCTCTCGGCCTGTGTCCCCGGTGGGGGCGGGACAACGATTCCCGGCCAGGTCACCGTTCCCGATGGATGCCGCGAAGTACCGGCCGCCACCTCCCCCGAGAAGTTCACACTTCTCACCCGGCTGGCCGAAGAGTTCAATGCCACCGAGCCCGAGTTCGGCGGCGAATGTGTCGCGATCACGGTTTACCGGCACTCATCGGGCGCCGCCGCCCGCCTGCTGATCGAGGGGTGGCCCGAAGACGGTTCGGCCGGGCCGCCTCCGGTGATATGGAGTCCTTCGGCCAGCAGTTGGGGAGTGGTCGTAAACCACCGCTTGGGAGAACAGGGGGCTGCCCCGATCGCCAACGACTTCGAGCGGATCATGATCACGCCGCTGGTGCTGGCGATGCCCCAGCCAATGGCGGAGGCGCTCGGCTGGCCGGAGGAAGACATCGGGTGGTCCGACATTCTCGCCCTCGCCTCCGATCCCGAAGGATGGGGCGCCTTCGGTCATCCCGAGTGGGGCCAGTTCCGCCTCGGAAAGACCAATCCGAACTTCTCGACTTCAGGGCTGTCGGCCACGGCCGCGATCTATTACGCCGCCACCGGGAAGACAGCCGGGCTCACTGAAGCCGACATCGCCGACCCCGATGTGGTCGAGTTCGTAAGAGGGGTGGAAGCATCGACGGTTCATTACGGCGACACAACCCTGACTTTCCTCGACAACATGTATCGCGAGGACCAGGCGGGTCGGAGCCTCACCTACGTCTCCGCTATTGCGGTCGAAGAGGTCTCGATCCTCGCCTACAACCGCGGCGACCCGGCCGACACCGGTACACCCGGACCGGCGCCCCGGGTGCCCTTGGTGGCGATCTATCCGCGGGAAGGCACCCTCTACTCGGACAACCCGGCTTTCGTGCTCGACGGTGCCTGGGTTGACGAGGTCGCCCGGGAGACAGCGGTGGCGTTCCGCGAGTTCGTTATCGACGACCCCGAAAACCAGGCGGCGGTACTCGAATTCGGGTTCAGGCCCGGCAACCCGGCCGTACCGATCGGAGATCCGATCAATACAGCCAACGGTCTCAATCCGTCCAAACCCGACACCGAGTTGGCCGTTCCCGCGCCTGAAGTGCTGGCTGCTCTGGTGGACAGTTGGGAAACCAACCGCAAGACCGCCCGCGTGATCATGTTGTTGGACGTTTCGGGATCGATGAGCGAACTGGCCGGGGAGGGCTACACCAAGCTCGAGTTGGCCAAGCTCGCGGTCCTATCGAGCCTTGATGAGTTCAAGCTGGAGGACGAAATCGGGCTTTGGGTCTTCTCGACCGAACTGAATGGCGACCTCGACTACCTCGAGTTGATCCCACCGGCTCCCCTCAGCGACATCCGGGCGGAGCTTGAGTCCACGGTCGGGGGCCTCCTCCCGGGGGGCGGAACCGGCCTCTATGACTCGACCCGGGGGGCGGTACAGGCTGTGCGCGACTCCTTCGATCAGACCAAGATCAACGCGGTTCTCTTGTTGACCGACGGAATGTGCGACGACAATCCGCCCGGATGTGACATCGATCCACTGATCACCTATCTCGGTTCCAACGAACGCGATGTCGTTCGAGTCTTTCCGGTTGCGTACGGCGAAGGTGCTTCCATCGAAGAGCTGACCCAAATTGCCAACGCCTCGCGGGCCCGGGTTTACACAGCTACCGACCCGTTGACGATCGAGCGGGTGTTCCAACAAGTCATCTCCAACTTCTGATGACCGACCGCTGGGGAAGTGTCTTTCGCTACAACCCGGCAACCCGGAAGAGCCGCCGCCTCTTGAAGGCTGTGATGACACCGTCAGGAGTTCTCGCCGCCGGAGGACTGGTGGGAGCCGGGGTGCTGCTGGGAGTGCCGGCGGTCGTTATTGCGGGGGCGGGACTCATCGGATTCGTCACCTCGGCCCTGCTCCACCTGCGTGACCCCAAGCTTGCTGCCCAAATGGTCGCTCCCGAGTTCGACCGCGACCTCTCGGTGCTAGACCCGGCTCACCTCCCCCTCATGGTGGCTGGTCTCGAAGCCCGCGACCGCCTGGAGCAAGCGGCCGAGTCCTGGAGTGGTGGCGAAAACGAGGGTCTCATCGCGCGGGTCACCGAAACCCTGCGTCGGATGTACGACACGGTCCTCTGGCTGCAACGGGCCGATCGCTTCCTCGGCTCCGTCGACGAGAACCGACTGACTTCTCGGATGGAGGGTCTCCCGGCAGGCCAGGTCCGTGAAGAACTCGAGGCACAGGTTGCCGAGGTCGTTTCGATCCGGCAGCGTCGGGACGAGGTCGAAGGGCGGATCGTGGCCACGGTCACGGGAATCGACACCCTGGCGTTGAAGGCTCATTCAATCGCTCTACACGCCACCGGCCCGGGCGAACCCGTCGACGAGGTGCGTCAGCTTCGAGAAGAACTCAACTCGTACACGCAGGGGCTGGCCGAAATCGAGCACCATCTGCGAGAGGTGCTTCCTCAGGTCTGAGCCCTCGGTAGCCTCTTGCTGTGAACCTCGAAGTGTTCGCAGATGCTGAGGCACTGGCTATGGGAGCCGCCGAGCAAATCGCTGCTGTCCTGCGCGAAGCACCGGGTGAGCGGGTCTCCCTGGGACTGGCTGGGGGATCGACACCGGCAGCTACCTATCGACAACTTCGGGCCCTCCCCCTCTCCTGGGAACGAGTCGATGCCTGGCTTGCTGATGAACGCTGGGTGCCGCACAACCACTCCGACTCGAACGGTCAAATGGCTGCCGGGCTCTTGCTCGATCATGTCAACGCCAGATTCCACCGCCCTCGCTGGGCGCCCTGGCTGGAGCCCGCCGAGTCGGCTGCCCATTACGAGGCGACCCTGCGTTCTCTTCACCAGCCCGACGTCGGTCCCGATTTGGTCTTATTGGGGATCGGCACGGACGGGCACACCGCATCCCTCTTTCCAGGAACACTGGCCCTGGCCGATGAGCGTCGCTGGTATGTCGCCAATGACGTGCCTCATCTCAAGACGACCCGGCTGACCTGCACACTGCCGTTCTTGCAACGAGCCCAACGCGTGTTCTTTCTGGTGGCCGGCACCGACAAGGCCGACGTCATGAGCCGGATCGCGGCTGGAGAGGATTTGCCAGCCACCCTCGTGGCAAAGATTGTTCCCGACACCATCTGGCTGATCGATCGGCCAGCAGCCTCGAAACTCCCGACGTGATCGGTCGAAGGGTCGCTGCTGTCACGCTCGTACTCGTTGCGTCCTGTGCACCCACAATTGCATCAACGACGACCACCGTCCTCCCAACGACTGTGACAACAGGCCAGTCCACTACCACGGTGCCTTCAATATCCACTCACCTGCTCGAGTCGACGACGATCGACGGTGCTCTCCCTATCGACATCTACGGACCGGACCAGCCGGGTCCCTGGCCGGTGGTCGTTCTGTTCCATGGCGGGGGATGGTTTGGGGGTGACAGGATTTCGATGGTCCCCCTGGCCGAGTCGCTTGCAGAGTCGGGCGCGGTGGTCTTCAACGCGACCTACCGAACCTCCAACGGCGGCTATCCCGAGAGCTTTGAGGATGTGGCATGCTCGGTGCGATACGCGATCAGCCGGGCGGGCGAGTTCTCCGAGGCTCCAGCCACCCCCACGGTCGTCGCTCACTCAGCCGGAGCACAGCTGGCCTCGGTCATCGCACTCGTCGGTGACACCTTCCACGGTGACTGTCCGTTTGACGGTTCAGCCCTACCCACCAGCTTTATAGGACTCGCCGGGCCCTACGACGTGACCCGCTTGACCCAACTCCTCCCTTCGTTCTTCGGGACCCGTTACGAGGTGGATCCCAGCCCCTGGGAGGACGGAAGTGCCTTCCTTCACATTGGTCAGAATCCCGAGCTCCGCGTTCTGCTGATTCATGGGACCGCCGATGAAGTGGTGCCGGTGGACTTCAGCAAGGACTTTGGGGCCGCCCTTGATGAGGCGGGCTACTCAGTGGAGACACGACTACTCGACGGCGCTAACCACTTTGATGTCCACGACCCTGACGTCGTCGGCCCTCTCATACTCGATGCGATCGACGCCTAGTTCCCGGCAATGGAGCGCAACGGCTGACGGGGGCCAAACGCCGGCTCGTGGCCGAGAGTCTCGAGCAGGCGCACCACCCTTCCCCTCTGAGGTCGGAACGGCTCGAGAAGCTCCAGCATCTCCTCGTCTGTCCCGCGGGGTCGGCCGGTGAGATGCCACACCACAATGTGCTTGATATGGAAGTCTCCGACCGAGACGGCATCCGCGTCACCGTGACTGATGGCCACGGTTTCCGCTGACGTCCATGCGGCG
>JAICND010000075.1 GCA_025929005.1 Acidimicrobiia bacterium | reverse complement strand
CGTCAGTTGCTGCTCATCGGGGGTAATTCTGATGGTGGGTTCGCCGTCGACCACGGTGAGGTCGACACGATGACCGCTGACCTGGGCTCTGACCTCCTCGGCGGCTTGACCGGCAAGTTCAAAGGCGGCTTCTTTGAGGGCCGGACGCAACGCAGCCAGGATGGCCCGACCGGCCGCCTCCAGGTTGGGATCGGCGCCGGCCAGGGCCAGCTGGGAGTCGAGAGCCGACTCGAGATTGTGAAGGATTGCTGAGGTCTGCATGAAACGGTTCTTAGCGGGTGGTTACGAAGACCCGGCGCTCCCACTTGTGGGTCTGTGGGAACCGCTGACCTCTGATCGCTTCGATGGTGATGAGACTTCCGCCGAACATGTCGTTGCCCTTTCTCTCTTGAGGCCGTCCCCCTGAGACGGGATCTGGCTTCTCTGTGACACCTGTATGATGTCATAATAGTGTCATCTTGTCAAGAGGGTAATGTCAGATTCTTGTCAGGTCGCAAAATTCCCGTGCCAACGGGGTTTTCGGCGAACCGCGCACTCCTAACCTGCGTTTCAATTCCATGAACAAGCGATGTCTGGCAGCCCTTCTCCTGGCTTTATCGGCATGCACTGCATCCCCACCGGCCGGATCCACGACCAGTACCACCATCGCTACCACCGCCACTTCTACGCCGCCTTCCACCCAGGCGCCGGCAGGCGACTGTGGCGAGGGCGAGGGGATGGTGGAGACAGGTCAGGTGCTCGATATCGACCAGCCAACTTCCGATGCCGAGTCGATCGGGCTCATCGGATGGGAGGCAGACCCCGGGTGCGAACGGTTCACCATCGAACTCGTGACGGCCGAAGGTGCCCCGGCCACTACTCCCCCATCCGTGACCGTCGAACTCATCCGCGACCTTGGGATCCTCCGGGTAAATCTGGGTCTGAAACGCACTGCGGTGACGGACCAGCTTGTTGAGACTGCTCTGGTCGGCCGCTACTTCGTGGCTCGGAAGATTGATCAGAACCTCTTCGTCGATCTGCATCTATCTAGCCCGGCGGTGGCGCGGGCATCGGTCAGCAGCGGACCCGGGACCGTTGTCGTGGAGCTGGAGCCCGGCGGGAGCGCGCTCACCGGCTCCCCTACGCTGGGCGATCTCGTCGTGCTCACGTCACCTTTGCCGGGGGTAAGTGCAGTCCCGGTACTCATCGAGGGCTACGGGCGACCCTTCGAAGCGACGGTGGTCTATTGGTTCGCTCAGGACTCGACCATCTTCCTCCAGGACACAACCACCTCGTCGGACTACTCGGAGACATGGGGCTCGTTCTCGACCACAGCCGACCCCGGCATCAGTGGCGAGGTTCAGCTCTTTGTAGGACAGCTCTCCGCTGAGGATGGATCGCCCCGAGGAGTCACGGTCGACCTGGTGCTTCCTTAGTCTTCGCTGAGAAGTCCGGGCAGGTCCTCAACGACGAGGTATCCGCCAGAAACGGAAATCTCGGGAATCAGATCTCGCACCAACGGCACCTGATAGCGTCCTGCCCCGGTCAGCACGGTCAGCCGGGTCTGAGCCGACGTGTCGTCGACCGATTCGACTAACCCGAGGCTGGCTCCCGTGCGGTCGCGCACCGATAACCCGACCAGCTCATCAGGCCAAAACTCGTCAGCGTCCAAAGGGCGTCGGGCTTCTGCTTCGACATACAGATCGGCGCTGCGGAGATGTTCAACCACAGTTCTGTCATCAAAGCCCGCGAAGGCGATGGCCCTCCCGTTGGGAACCAGCATCGTCTCTCGAACTGTCAGGACATCGCCCGACGACAGGAGTAGACGCGATCCGGGGTCGAAGCGGGCGTCGTTATCGGATTCCGGATAGAGAACCAGAAAGCCTTTCAGCCCGTGGGGACGCCCAAGGCGGCCCACCAGGACGAGGTCGAGTTCAGTCGACGAATTCAACCCCGGCGATTATGCCTTCCTCGTCGGCCGCGGCCTGAGCCACCGTGCGGATGGCGCGAGCCGTACGCCCTCGCCGCCCGATGACCCGGCCCAGGTCGCCGGGGCCGGTGCGAACCTCAGCCAGAACCTCATCGGGGCCTTGTTCGATGATCGTCACCGACACTTTGGAGGGATCGTCCACTATCTGGCCGACCACGTAGTTGAGAACCTTTCGGAGGATGTCGCCTTTGGCCACGTCATTCCTCGCTATCGGCGGCGGCGGCCGGCTTGACCTTGACGGTGTGGATCTGACCTGTGGCGACTTTGAGCTTGGCCATGGCACCTGAGATTTCCAGAAGCTTGCGAACGGTTTCGGTCGGCTGGGCCCCCTTGCGGATCCACTCGACAGCCTTGTCGTTGTCGATCTGCACAATCGAAGGCTCCTGGCGGGGGTCATAGATGCCGACCCGGTCCAGGTAGCGGCCATCACGGGGCGCCCGGCCGTCGACAACCACCACTCGATAGGTGGGTTGTTTCGGCTTTCCGATCCGGATCAGGCGTATCTTGACCGCCATTCAGCTCACCGTGGTCCTTGTGTTCATCTCTGTGATTTCTTCTTCTTTCGGGCTGTAGGCGGCCGGTTCGGGGCTCGCCCAGGGCTCAAACTCTTGAGACCCGGCAAGCCCCTACCTCCCGCCAACAGCTTCATCATTTTCTGCGCATCGGCAAACTGGCGCAACAGCTGATTGACGTCCTGCGGGCTTGTACCCGACCCGACCGCGATCCTGCGTTTGCGGCTATTGCCGATCACTTTGGGGTTCCGGCGCTCTTCGGGCGTCATCGAATGGATGATCCCCTCGACTCTCCCCATGTCGCGATCCTCGATGTTGACCTGGCGGAGAAGCGAACCGGCGCCCGGGAGCATAGCAATAACGTCCTTGAGAGGCCCCATCCGCTTGACGGCCTGAAACTGCTCGAGGAAGTCTTCGAGGGTGAACTGACCCTTCTGCATCTTGGCGGCGGCCCGCTCGGCGCTGGCCTGGTCAAAGGTTTCCTCGGCCTTCTCGATCAAGGTCAACACGTCACCCATTCCGAGAATGCGCGAAGCCATTCGCTCGGGGTGAAAGGGCTCGAGACCTTGCAGGGTCTCCCCTACCCCGACGAACTTGATAGGAACTCCGGTTACCGAGCGGGCCGAGATGGCAGCCCCACCCCGGGCGTCGCCGTCGAGTTTGGTAAGGATGAGGCCGGTCAGGTTGAGCCGGTCCTTGAAGCCCTGGGCAACGTTGACGGCTTCCTGGCCGGTCATCGCATCCACTACGAGAAGGATCTCGTGGGGTGCCGCCTCCTTGGCGACCTCAGCGAGCTCGTTCATCAACTCCTGGTCTATCTGCAAGCGGCCAGCGGTGTCGATGATCACCACATCCCGGTTCAGACGGGGTGCCTCTTTGAGAGCAGCTTTGACCAATCGAGGGGGCCGGTTGGATCGTTCGGTGAAGACAGGAACGCCGATCCGCTCACCGAGGGTCTGCAACTGCTCGACGGCCGCCGGGCGCTGGAGATCGGCCGCCACCAGTAGCGGCCGGCGCCCCTGGGCGAGGAGATGAACGGCGAGCTTGGCCGCGGTCGTCGTCTTGCCTGAGCCCTGCAGTCCGGCAAGGAGGATGATCGTTGGTACCCCGGCCTGACGCAGTGGAACATTGGCCTCACCAAGGGTCTTGACCAGTTCCTCGTGGACGATCTTGATGACCTGCTGGCCGGGGGTAAGGCTGGCGCTGACTTCGTCCCCGACGGCCCGTTCTCGAACGCGATCGAGGAAGTCACGGGTGACACCAAGGTTGACATCGGCCTCCAAAAGAGCCTGGCGCACCTCGCGAAGGGCAGCATCGACGTCGGCGGCAGAGAGCCGGCCCCTGGCGCGTAAACGTGCGAAGACGCCTTCAAAGCGTTGGGAGATGGTGTCGAACATTGGGTCTCGAGTAGACCCCGACCCTAGGGGGTTCGGGAGAGCGATCGGTAGCCTGCCCCAATGGACACAGTGGACGAGGCCCTGCGTGCTGACATCCGGCGGCTCGGAAGCCAGCTAGGCGAAGCACTCACCCGCCAGCATGGGACCGAACTTCTCGATCTCGTCGAACAGGTGCGGGCCCACACAAAAGCCGTGCGCATGGCAGGAGACACCGAAGCCGACGATCGGCTCGCATCCATGCTGGAAACGCTCGATGTCGACACCACGATCGAACTGGTGAGGGCGTTCTCGGCTTACTTCTATCTCGCCAACGTGGCCGAGCAGACCCACCGCGTCGGCGAACTGACAGCTACCGATGACGAGTTGAGCCTCAACGCCACCGTTGACCGGATCCTGGCGGCCGAAGTCGACCGCGAAACGATTGCCAGGGTCCTCTCGCGATTAGAGCTGCGTCCGGTCTTCACTGCCCACCCCACCGAGGCGGCGAGACGAACGATCCTCACCAAGCTGCGGACGCTCGCCGAGCTCCTCCAGGAACGGCTCGAACCAACGACAACTCCGAATGAACGCCGCCGGATCGATCGACGGATTGCTGAGCTGATCGACCAGGTCTGGCAGACCGATGAGTTAAGAGCCGAGCGGCCCCAGCCGCTCGATGAGGCCAAGGCGGCGATCTTTTATCTCGACCAACTCTTCACCCATGTCATGCCCGACATTTCCGAAGAGGTCGACCTCGCCCTGGCCCGTCTGGGGCACGCCGGCAGACCGGCCATTCGTTTCGGAACCTGGGTCGGCGGTGACCGTGACGGCAACCCGGCAGTTACGCCAGAAATCACCATGGAGGTGCTCGAGCTCCAACATGATCACGGGCTCCGCAACCTCATCGGCGCGGTCGAGCAGGCTGCCGAAGAGCTTTCGGTCTCCTCGCGCATCAGAACCATCTCACCGGACCTGGCCAGCTCGCTCGACGAAGACCGCGAAGCCCTGCCCAGTGTTTGGCGACGATTCCGGGGTATCAACGCCAGCGAGCCCTACCGCCTCAAGTGTGCCTACATCCATCAGCGGCTCCACAACACCAGGGAGCGCATACTCGGAGGGGCCCGTCATCGCCCGGGTCGTGACTATGCGTCCGCCGAGGAGCTCGAAGCCGAACTCGCCCTGATGTCGGACTCGTTGATCAAGAACGCCGGCGAACTCCTGGCTTCAGGCACGCTCGCCCGACTGACCGGGCGAGTGAAGACCTTCGGTTTTCACCTGGCGACGATGGACATCCGTCAGCACGCCTCCCAGCTGCACCTCACCGTCGCTGATCTGTACGAGCGAATCGGCGTCGACTACCGCTCGCTGAACAGACAAGCCAAGACCGATCTCCTTGCCACCGAACTGATGGGGCGGCGGCCGTTGAGCTCCGCCACAACCACCCTTGATGGCGAGGCCGCCCTCACCCTCCGGGGGTTCCAGACCATCCGTTCGGCCCTCGACCGCTTCGGTCCGGTTATTGAGTCGTACATCGTCAGCATGACCCAGGGAGTGGACGATGTCCTGGCCGCGGTCGTGCTTGCCCGGGAAGCGGGCTTGATCGACCTTCACCAGGACATCGCCCGGATCGGGTTCGTGCCACTGTTCGAAACGATCGAGGAGCTGGCGCGATCAGGTGAACTCCTCGACGAGCTGCTCTCGATCCAGCCCTATCGAAACGTCTTAGGTCTGCGGGCGGACATACAGGAAGTGATGCTGGGCTACTCGGACTCGAACAAGGAAGGAGGTATCACCACCTCCCAATGGGAGATCTACAAAGCACAACGTCTCCTCCGCACTGCGGCCGCCGCCCACGGAGTCACGCTCCGGCTCTTCCACGGTCGCGGCGGCACGATCGGTCGGGGGGGTGGGCCTTCTCACGCCGCCATCCTTGCCCAACCCTTCGGGACGATCGATGGTTCCCTCAAGGTGACAGAGCAGGGTGAAGTGATCAGCGACAAGTACGGGCTTCCGCGGCTGGCGGCCCGCAACCTCGAACTCGGAATCTCATCTGTGCTCGAAGCTTCGATGCTTCACCGAGTTTCGAGACAGCCCACCGAAGTCCTCGATAGATGGACCGCCGCCTGGGAAGCCTTCTCGCAGTCCGCATACGTCGCCTACCGCAACCTGGTAGACCATCCGGACCTGGTCGACTATTTCCTTTCTTCCACGCCGGTGGAAGAACTAGGGGCGATGAACATCGGCTCGCGGCCCTCCCGGCGCCCCGGGGGCGGTGGCGGCTTGCGCGATCTGCGAGCGATCCCCTGGGTGTTTGGATGGACCCAGTCCCGCCAGATCATTCCCGGCTGGTTCGGCGTGGGATCGGGACTGGCGGCCGTTCGCAAACAGGGCCTCGGCCCTGATCTGGAAGACATGGCGAAGAGGTTCTCCTTCATGCAGACCTTTATCGGCAACGTCGAGATGACCCTGGCCAAGACCGATCTGTCGATCGCTCGCCGCTACGTCGAACGGCTCGTCAACCCGGCCCATCGCCACCTGTTCGACGTGATCACCGCAGAACACGACCTGACCGTGTCCGAGGTCAGGAGTCTCACCGGTGGTGAGGTGCTGGCCGAGAACCCCGTCCTGGCGAGAACCCTGGAAGTCCGCAACATCTACCTGGACCCGCTCAACTACCTCCAGGTGAGCCTGCTCGCCCGCAGCCGGGGCAACGACCGGGACGACCCCGCCCTCCAACGCGCCCTCTTGCTGACAGTCAATGGAATCGCGGCCGGGATGCGCAACACCGGCTAGGCCCGCGAGACCTCCACCAGCGTGTCAAAGTAGGCGACCCCGCCTCCCCAATCGGTCAGGGTGTCGTTGGTTAACGCGTTGACGTTGGCCCCCTCACCCCACCAGCCCCAGGGAACCGCCCCGACCCCGGGTCGCAATCGGGCAGATATCTGGGCCGGAAGACGCAACGTCGCTCGATCATTTCTGATAGAGACGAGCTCACCGTCGCCAATGCCGCGGGCGGCGGCGTCGGCAGGGTCGATTTCGACAAACGGGCCCTTTTCGAGATGACCGTGATGTTGCGAGTACGAGCTGTTGAGAAAGCGCGTGTGATTCTTAGGGGTGAGGAGGACCAGGGGAAACTTGGAGAAGACGTCGGGATCACCACCGGGGCCTTCGCGGGCGGGGACATACGAGGGCAGTGGGTCCTGGCCGATCGAGGACAATCCGTCTGCCCGTAGCTCGGCCTT
>JAICND010000047.1 GCA_025929005.1 Acidimicrobiia bacterium | reverse complement strand
GTGACCAACGGCGGCGACGATCGCGCCGAGGCCCGCCAGACGATGCTCGACATCTTCGAACTGCTGGGCAACGACCACCCGCTCACCGCGCAGTATCGCCGGCAGTTGGCCAACGCTCTGTTCTAATCCGCGAACCCCGGGTTCCAGCTCCCACTTTTGGGAACTACGGCCCGCGAAAACGACTCAGGCGCCGGCATTGGCCGTGAGATCCTTGTCCTCCATCTCCCAGGCGTGGTCCAGGACGTGGTAGGCGCTGTGGCGGATTAGGAACGGGAGCGTCCAGTTCCGCATCGTTTTCCCCTCGTTGTTGTAGTCGCGCATCGCCGCGACATAGGACTCTCGATGGGTGCGCAGCCCGTCGGGGGTTAGCGCCCCTTCTTCAGGTATCCGCAGCCCCACCTTCTTGGCGAAATCCTCGCTCTCGGTTCGGATGGTATGGCGAATGATCCGGTCGCGGTCGCGCCCACCACCTCGCGGTCCTTTCTGCATCTCGGCGGATACCCGGCTGGCTACATCGTCGAAGTAGGCCCAGCAGGCCTCGAGCAGTCTGATCTTCCGATCGAGGTCTTCCTTGTCCATTGGTTCATGCTCAAAGCCCGAGGTCGAAAAGGAAATGCCGTAGAAGTCAGTCATGCCAGTGCCGACCCTGTCTTCGATGATGTCGAGAGGCCCGGCCAAGTCGAACTCTTTGGCCAGCCCGGCGGCGACAGCGATCGGCCGATAGCGAGTCCGATACGACTGGAGCGTGTCGAGCGCTGCCTCGGGCGTCTTGGCTCCCCGGTTCCAGCCGGGCCAGTCGACGGCGAAGACCACGACCTTCTTCCCCTTGGGTCCCCGCTCGAGGATCGTACGAACCGGCATTGCGAGAAATGGTAGATCCGCGAACCCCGGGCTCAGGGCGACGCTTCTGGCCCTCACAAAGGATGGGAACACCAACCATTGCCAGGCGGCGACCACCTATGGACCAGTCGACTCGGGCACACCTACACCACGAGCGGGCGATCGCTCTAAAATTTCAACGCGTTACCTCGGGACTGATCTGCGTCGCCTCGCCGCATCTGACCACGTCGCCCACGATCGAGTCGAAGCCCGTGCACGTTTGAAAGAACCAGGCGCGGGTGCCGGAGTTGTCCCGGGTCGAATCGATGTAATGCTCGAGGGTGCCGTCATCAAGAAAGCGCACGATTCTCAAAATCGGATCGCCTTCAAACGTTATTGACACTCTGATCCACTCAGCCACGAGTCCGGCTTTCAGCCTCTCCTCAAAACAATCGCCCGATCCGGGGTCGTGCTCCAGATCCTCGAACGGTGGGAACTGGATGTCGGCACCGCAGTAGAACAACGGCGCACGGTTGTTCACCTCCGCGGGCGCGCCCTCGAAACTGGGACCGCCGTCGGATGAATCGGGCGGACTCGTCAGTGGAATCGTTGTCTGCGGGCCCGACCCGGCCACACAACCCGCCAGCAACATTGCAGTCAAAAGGGCTGCTCTCCTCAGACCGAGCACGAGCCCAAGCTACTCATGAGCCAACTCCCAAGCCCGATCAGCGCCGAGATGGTGTGTTGGTTGGTCACGGCCAAGATCGACACACGATTGCGCAGAATCACGGTGCCCCTAAGGTCAGGGCATGGCCAAAAAATATGCACAGGCACCACCCCTCGACATCGACCTCGCCAAGACCTACAAGGCGGAACTCGACACCAACCACGGCCCGATCACCATCGAGTTGGACCCCGCCCGCTCCCCTCTCACGGTCAACAACTTCGTGTTCCTGGCCAGGGACGGTTTCTACGACGGCGTCATCTTCCACCGGGTCGTCCCTGGATTCGTCATCCAGGGGGGCGACCCCACCGGAACCGGCACGGGTGGACCCGGTTACAAGTTCCGCGATGAACTGGAAGGCGCCGGGTCCTACGCTCGGGGCACCGTGGCCATGGCCAACGCCGGTCCCAACACCAACGGCAGCCAGTTCTTTGTTTGCCTCGACGATGTGGGACTCCCCCACGCCTACACCATTTTTGGCAAGGTGACCGAGGGGATGGAGGCAGTCGATGCCATCGCCGGTTTGCAGCGCAACCGGGAGAAGCCGGTCGAGGATGCCGTGATCCGCTCGGTGACGATCACCGAGTCCTAGAGGCCTAGCAGCGCCTCCAACCCGACCGTGACCCCTCCGGGGAGATTCCCGATCGACCTGATGGCGATGAGGATCCCGGGGACAAACGCCACGCGGTCGGTGGTGTCGTGGCGGATCGTCAACACCTCACCCTGGTTGCCGAGAACGACCTCCTGGTGAGCCAGCAGCCCCGGCAACCGGACCGAGTGGATCCAGACTCCTTCGACCTCTGCGCCGCGGGCACCGGCCAGCGACTCGGTTGACTCGACAGCCCGGGTGCCGGCAGGGTGCATTCGTTCGGCGGTGGCAATGGCCGTTCCCGATGGGGCATCGGCCTTGCGATCGTGATGAAACTCGATCACTTCGGCGGCGGTGAAGTATTCGGACACCTTCTCTGCCATCCACATCATCACCACCGCCCCCAGGGAGAAGTTGGGAACGATAAGGCAGTTGTGGGTGGAATCCGCCCACACCCTCCGCACTTCCTCGATCCGGTGCGAGTCGAACCCGGACGTGCCGACGACTACATGAGCTTCCAGCTTTCGCCACTCGGCGAGGTTGTCCATGACGACATCGGGTCGGCTGAAATCGACGATCACGTCGCAGCCACTCAGAGCCCGGACGTCATCGAAGCCATGCCCGGGTGCATAGCGAGCTACTAGATCGAGATCGGCGACCGACTCGACCGCCTCACAGGTCAGTGTTCCCATCCGCCCGGAGGCGCCGGAGACACCGACCTTCAGGCCACCCATCGGTCCAAGTCGCCGTCTTTGAATGGCCCCACTGCCCCCATGACCCGCCGACCACGCAAGATCGCTCGTGCCACGGTTAGCACCTCGGTAGCGGAAACGGCATCGAGGCGGGCAAGGCGTTCGTCGATCGAAAGATGAGGAGCACCGGACAGCTCGTCGCGACCCAGTCTGATCATGCGGCTGTTGGCGTCTTCCATCGAGATGGCCAAACCACCGCGCATGTTGCCCTTGGCCCGCTCGAGTTCCTCATCGGTGATCCCTTCTTCGATGACCGAGTTGATCTCGTCTTCGATGAGTCCGAGACAGGTTTCGGCCTGGTCAGGAGTCGTGCCCACATAGACACCCCAGGCCCCCGTGTCGGCATGGGCGAGGCGGAAGCTGTACACCGCGTAGGCCAGCCCGCGTTCTTCCCGTATCTTGAGAAACAACCGCGACGACATCCCTCCGCCCAGTATGTGGTTGAGAATGTCGAAGGCGAAACGGCGCTCGTCGAACCGATCAAGCCCGGTCCCGCCGATCACGAGATGCGCCTGCTCGGTTTCGCGTTGAGTCAGACGCACCGCCGCCGGCGGATCGGAAGGTGAGAACCTGTGGTCATTTGCTCCCCCGGTCCAGTCGCCCAGCAGCTTGGAGGCGAGGTCGACGGCAGTCCCATGTTCGATCGATCCGGCCATGGCCAGGACCGTCGAGGGCGGACCATAACGACGGCCCCAATAGCCGTTGAGGTCGTCACGACTCATGCCACGGATGGACTCGCGGGTGCCCAGCACCGGAGTCTCCAGGGGGTGACCGGCGAAGACGGCTTTGGTGAACTGCTCGAAGGCGACATCGGACGGATCGTCGTCGTTCATGTTGATCTCTTCGATCACTACCTGGCGTTCCGAGTCGATCTCGTTGGGCCGAAAGGCGGGGCGTTGCAGCATCTCGGCGAGCAGGTCGAGCCCCACCGGCAGGTCCTGATCCAAGAGCCGCGCCCAGAAGCACGTGTTGTCCTTAGAGGTGAAGGCGTTGGATTCCGCTCCGATGGCGTCAAACGTTTCGGCGATGTAGCGGGCGGAGTAGCGCTCGGAGCCTTTGAAGAGAAGATGTTCCAGGAAATGGGATGCGCCGGCCTCGGGGGGGAGCTCATCGCGGGTGCCGGTATCGACCCACAAACCCATGGCGATCGATCGGACCGAGGGCATCGACTCGGTGATGACCCGGAGTCCGTTGGGAAGTTCGCTCAGTTCATAGTGCATTCGGGCCGGAAGTGTACGACCACCAGGGGTAACCGATGACTTGACCCGCATGAGACAATGGTCGGTCATGCGCGACCGCAACCAGTCCGCCAGCCGCTACACGGTCCTGCGGGAGATGCTGGCCCCCGACGAGAGGGCCATCGAGGCCGTGGTCGGCAGGTATCAGAAGGTCGCACCGGCCGTGACCCGGTTCGCCCGTTCGCTGTCCGGCAACGACCGGCTCCGGGTAGTCCTGGGGCCAGAGTCAGCGGCCTCGCCCGACGAAGTCGTGTGCGACCCCCGCCTCTTTCAGGCGGCCGCCAACCGGGCGGCGCCGGTCACCGCCGAGGAGATGGCGCTGGCTTCGGCCCTCCACGAAGTCGTCCATCTGGTCTCAACTGACCTGGAAGGAACCGAACCCCCCATCCTGCACCGTCTCGAAAAGGAAGCCGGACCCGTCGGCGAGGTTCTCTTCTTCTCACTCGAAGATGCCCGTCAGGAAAGGCAAGGTCTGGCCAAGTATCGGGGAGCCCGCTCGGTGTTGGCCGACGTCTACCTGGCGGCACTCCCGGCGGCCCTCTCACAGGCCGGGCCGATCGGTCAGTTCGCCCTCGGGTGCTTCCTATTGACCGGTGACTACTGCGAGCGAGCCAACCTCGAGCGCCGAGTCGATCCCCGCGTCGAGAAGGCTCTCAACGAAGCCACCGCTCAATGCGAGGCAGCTGCCCGGGTCAGGTCCCCGGAAAAGGTGTTGGATCTCGCCCTGGAGTTGCTGGAGATCGCCCGTCGCCATGGACTCCTCACCAAACTCGCCGACAGTGCAACGGCGGCTCAGGAGAAGGCAGTCGAGAAGTCCGATGCCGCCAAAGCTGCCGATGGCGTCGACCTCGTGCGCCTCCCCAGCCCCTCGGTCAAGGACGCCGAGAGCTACGAGGACACGCGGCGGGCGGCGCAGGCCCGGGCCGGTCTCAGCGACCGCAAGGGCGCTTCCGAGTTGGCCGGTGACGCCTCGACCGATCAGCTGTTGCGGGTCAGCCAGGCCCCGACCGTGTATCTGCCTACGGGGATGGGCGGCAAGCTCGTCGTCGGACCTGCCCCCGCCCGCTTTGCGACCTTCGCCCCTGAGGGTCTGGCGGCGATGACTACGGCCAGTCGCAAGTGGGGTCTCACCCAGCGTCAGGTTTCAGGAGAGCTCTATCCGCTCTTCGCAGCTAATCAACGGCGGGGATTGCGCTCCGGTTATGACCAGGGTGACGTGTCACCGCATGCGGCCCTCTTCATCGGGGCCGGGCTCTATCAACGAATGTACGAGCGGAGAGCGGCGCGCACTCGACGTTCCTATGCAGTGAGCCTGCTCGTCGATGCTTCCGCCTCGATGTTGCAGCCCCGCACAAACGGTTCGCATCGAACCTCGTGGGGTATGGCGGCGGCGCTGATGGGAGCGGTGACCCTGGCCCGTCTCTGCGACGAGCTCCAGGTCGACTTTGAGGTAGCGCTCTTCAATCGAGGATTCGCCACCAGACCCGACGACACTGAGTGGAGCTATACGAGAGCCGCCAGCCAGACCGCGGCGGGTCTTCGCCAATCGCACGGAACTGCCGCCGATCGGCTCACCACCACGATCAATCACTATCTAGTCAAGTCCTTCGATCGTCGCTGGAGGGATGCCGAAAACGTTCTGGCGGGTATGTTCTGGACGGCCTCGGAACCGGCCCAGGCAGCCCTCGCAGCACGGCGCAACCCCAAAAGCTCTCCGCCAGTCTCCATGTTCGAGCGAGCCGCCAATGTCGACGAGTTCAACCTGATCCACGCCGCCGAGCGGATGGGACGGCTCGGCGCCAATGTGAGGGTGCTGGTGATACTTGCTGATGGGATGACCCGCGGCTCGGTGAGTGCGCTGGCTGCATCGGTCGAAGCGGTGGAACGATCGGGCACCACGGTGCTCGGGATCGGGATCGGTGATGACACCGTCACCGACGCCTATCACCGGTTCGAGGTGGTCAACCGCCCCGAAGACCTGACGCGGGCGATGATCGACGGGACCCGCAACGCCCTCCGTCGCGGGCTGGCGTTGTGGGGGATGGATACGTGGTGGCTACGGCCGGCCCGCGGGGTACAGATCGATTACACAAAGGAGTTGGTGGGTGCCTGAGACAGTGACTTTCGAGGATCCCAAGGCTGACGGAAAGCCGATCGAATTAGAGAAGTTCACGATTCCGGAGGATCTGGCTGATCGCGATCAGAGGATCGGCAAGATCCCTGAACCGGACCCCCACTACATCGATCTCGGAATGCTCTATCGCTTCGCCCAGGTGGAGCAGGTGCGGCGGGAGAACCCGGAGGGCTTCTCACCGCTTCATGTGGCCGTCCGGGGTCACATGGGCACCGGCAAAGACCACGACATCGAACAGTTCGCGGCCTGGCTAGGGCTGCCCTACTACCGGATCCCCCTCACCGGCGAGGTGAGAGACGTCACCCTGATCGGCTCCACCCGCCTTCACGGCGACGGGAAGGGCGGGACCGAGAGTCGATGGGAGGACGGCGACATCACCAGGGCCCTGCGAGGCCCATCGCTGGTGAACCTCTCGGAGTTGAATGCCGCCGGGGCCGAGACCCTGTTTGCCCTCCACGGTTTGCTCGACCGGTACGCCGCCCTCGACCTTCCTAACGGCGAGACCGTCCGGTTGCGGTCCGACATACGTCTCTTTGGCACTATGAACCCGACCGACATACGCGACTACGCCGGCACCCAGACCCTCAACAAGGCCTTCGCCGACCGGTGGGTGATTTGGGAGAAGAACTTCCCTGAGGCGGAACAAGTGATCGCCATGTTGCGGCGTCGCTATCCCTCTCTCGCCATGGACTATGTAGAGGCTATCGCCAGTCTCGCCAGCGAGGTCAACGCCTCGTTCGTAGTTCCGGACACAACGACCAGGGTGGAGACGCCGTTGTCGTTGCGATCGGTCCTCGATCGCCTCCCCACCGGCTTGCGGGTGCATCAGGAGCGTCCTGATCCTCTCCGCAAGGCGTGGGAAGAGTTCGTGCTTCCCCATATCGACCTTTATGACCGCGACCATTACGAGACGGTTTGGAACGCCGTGGTCCGCAAGGGCCCGACCACCCGGCCGTTTGGCAATCGTGGGTGAACGAGCTCCCCGCAAGCGGGCGGACTACGTTCCGGGTGTGCGCGGCTACGACCTGGGCAATCTCGATCTCGACGAGCGGGTCCGCAAGTTGGTGGCCGATGCCGGCGACGCCGCCCACCAGGATCTGATCGCCGAGCTGATCACGACGGCGTTGAAACTCCATCGTGATAAGCCGACCAGGGGCGACCTCAAGCTCGTTAACACAGCTCTAAAAGAGATGCGCTACTTCTTGCGAGTCTTTGCCCGTTATGACGAGCCCAAAGTCACCATCTTCGGATCGGCCCGTCTCGACCCCACCGATCCCAACTATGAACTCGCCGAGAGGTTTGCTCGCCTCATGGCCGCCAAGGGCTGGGGAGTCCTCACCGGGGCCGGGCCGGGAATCATGGAGGCAGGCAGCAAAGGGGCAGGCCGCGAACACTCCTACGGCGTCAACATCCGCCTGCCGTTCGAGCCGGAATCGAACCTCTATCTCGATCCTTCCCGGACCGTCAACTTCAAATACTTCTTCACCCGCAAGCTGGCCTTTGTCAAGGAGTCGGCGGCGTTTGCGCTGTTCCCGGGCGGTTTCGGAACCCTTGATGAGGCCTTCGAGTTGTTCACCCTCATGCAGACCGGCAAGAGCGATCTGCATCCGATCGTTCTGATGGAGGCTCAAGGCACGGGCTATTGGGAACCGCTTCTCGAATTCCTCAACGACGTTCTCGTCGCGCGAGGATTGATCTCGCCACCCGACATGTGCCTGTTCAGTGTCGTCGCCGACGCCGACCAGGCCGGCGGGCACATCCTCGGCTTTTATTCCAACTATCACTCTCAGCGTTACGTCGATGGCAGGCTAGTTCTACGCATTCACCAGGCGCCTGACGCACCAACTCTGGAGGACATAAATCGAGAGTTCGCCGACATCGTCGTTGGCTCCAGCATCGACGTGGTGCAACCGTCCGCTGACGAAATCGAAGACGGAGATGCTCTCGAGTGTGC
>JAICND010000460.1 GCA_025929005.1 Acidimicrobiia bacterium | reverse complement strand
CCCGGTCACTGCCCGGCGTCGGGGTGACGACAACGCCACTAAAGCCAATCCGGCGACCAAACCGATCAACGCTGCTCGGGACTGACTAGCGACAAGCGCCAACAAGCCAAGAATGGCAGCCAATCCGGCAGTAACCCGCCAGGGCTTCGACTCCTCGGACTCGAACGCCACACCGGCGGCGACCGGTGCCAGCAGCACACAGACCGCGCCCAGGTAGGCCGGTGACCCCAACGATCCCCCAACTCTGGAGGAGGCCGATGCCAGCGCCACCGGGCTGAACCCATTTAGCTCGGCCAGCGCGTATACACCGACCAGGCCGAGGCTCAGCGAGGCTGATCTCAAGACCAGGGTGCGATGGTTGTCGAGGATCTGTCCAAGCAGAAAGGCAAGGGCGAACATGACGAGGGCAATCACCCCCATCCTGCGATCGGGGGTTCCCATCCACGCATGGGACGGATCAACGGCAAATAATGCGGAGAAGGCCGCCCACGCCAGAAAAGCGCCCCAGGCAATGGTCCCGGACCGGTTGACGCGAGCCTCGGGTTCACGAGCCAGAAGGGTTGTGGCCGTCAGGATCCCGACCGTCACCAGCATCCACTTGGCGGGGCCAAACGGATAGAGGCCCCCTGGATCAAAGACCAGTGGAAGCAAGAAGACGACGACCGCAACAGCCACCGCGGACGACGAGGCAAACACCGGGAGGCATTGTGGTGGGTGATCGCCAATAACATCGCAATGGCTTGTACTTCCGTGATCGCGTCGATGCAGGGCGTCAGCTGGCCATCCGGCTGGAATCACTCGACCGCGACGGTTTGATCGCTCTCGGTCTGCCCAGAGGTGGCGTCGTGATCGCCAGCGAAGTGGCGAAAGCACTCGGAATACCACTCGACGTGGTGGTGGTGCGCAAGCTCGGTGTTCCCTTCCAGCCCGAACTAGCAATGGGGGCAATCGGTGAGGACGGGATCCGGGTCATCGATCAGCGAGTTGTCGGAGTCGCCGGCATCAGCGATCGCCAGATTCAGGTAGTTGAAGAACGCGAGCGCATGGAACTGGCACGGCGCGCACAGAGGTTTCGCGGGGGACGTCCCCGGCTTGACCTAACAGGTGCTACCGCTCTCATCCTCAATGACGGCATCGCTACCGGGTCGACCGCCCGTGCCGCCGTAGAGGTTGTGAGGAAACTCGGGGCCACTCGTGTCGTCGTGGCGGCTCCGGTCACCTCGATCGAAGCCGTCCGGATGTTGTCCGTGGTGGCCGACCAGGTCGTATATCTGACGGCACCACCGGGTTTTCTCGCAATTGGAGAGTTCTACGCGGATTTCTCTCCCACCTCGGACACCGAGGTCGTCAAACTGCTGGAAAGCAGCCAAACCGGCAGGACCGGAATCAGTTAAATCGGCCAAATTGCTGCGGGTGACATGCAGGGGCCGATCCTGGCAAGTACCGTTCTGAGGCGGCCATCGGTCGCAACCCTAAGGAGGAAATCAATGTCGCGATTGCGCTGGTTAACGCTTTTGAGCGTTCTAGCCCTTGTCATCACTGCGTGTGGAACGACGGCGGAAACTACGACTACTGCCGCTGAAACAACTACCACCACCGCCGGCACCACCACCACCGCTGGACCCGATTTCGAGGGCAAGAGTGTGGCTGCTCAAGATTGCGGTTACGGCGGCAAGATCCTCTCGATCGAAGCCACCGCTCAATATGAGGTCACATTCACGCTGTGCGACCCGGTTCCGGCCTTTCAGCGGATCGTCGCCTTCAACGTTTTTGGAATCCAGCCCGAGGAGCACCTCGAAGCAACCGGAGGAGCTCCCCTCGATAACCCGATTGGGACCGGGCCATTCGTGTTAGAAGCGTGGAACCGAGGTGACTCGGTCGTCTATCAGGCGAATCCTGACTACTGGGGTGACGCGCCCGCCTATCAAACCCTGGTTTATAAGTGGGGAACTGAAAGCGCGGCCCGTTTGCTCGAGCTGCAATCCGCCAACGCCGACTACATAACCAACGTTGCCCCATCCGACATCGCGACCGTCGAAGGCGACTCCAACT
>JAICND010000492.1 GCA_025929005.1 Acidimicrobiia bacterium | reverse complement strand
GTCCCGTGCCGGGGCATCTCCACAAGGCTGACGGACCCGCTGGCCGCCGCCACCTCGCGGGGGGCCAGGTAGATGTCGTTGTGTCGCCCGAGATAGCAAGGATCGTGATACGTGACTGTCCGAGCTTTGGTCGGGGCAGCTGCGGTGATTCGGCCCTGTCTCAACAGCTCGGCGAGGAGCTGGGAATGGTGCATGACCTCGTAATTCCCTCCAAGCTGGGGGTACTCGTTGGCGAGGGTGTTGAAGCAGTGAGGACACTGGGTGATGATCCGCTTGACCCCGAGCTCATCGAGAGTCGCGATGTTGGAAAGTGCCAGTTGCTGCCAGAGGTACTCGTTTCCTCCTCTCCTGGCCGGATCGCCATTGCACGTCTCCCGTGGGCCCAATATCGCGAAGTCAATCCCTGCCTGGCGGAGGAGCTTGGCCAGCGCGATCGACACGGCCGCGTTGCGGTCGTCCAGAGATCCCGCGCAGCCCACAAACCAGAGATACTCAGCTCGATCGACGTCGACACCCCAGAGCGGAACCTTGAAGTCGAGCTGCTCGGTCCAAGCCGTTCGCCTTTCCCGACTCATGCCCCATGGGTTCCCCTGGTTCTCCATGGCCACAAATGCTTTGGAGAGCTCTGGCGGAAATGATGACTCCATCATCGTGAGGTATCGCCTGATGTCGAGGATGCGATCGAGGATCTCGATGTTCACGGGACAGATCTCGTCGCAGGCTCGACAGGTGGTGCAGCTCCAGGTCTCCTCGGGTCTGATTCGCTCCAGCACCGATGTCGAGCTGATGACGATTCCATCGGCTAGCGACACGGGCGGCGACACTCCTGCGGCCATAGCCGCCACCTCACCCACTTTCAAAACCATCTCGCGGGGATCGAGTGGTTTGCCAGTGATGTTGGCCGGACAGACCGAGGTACATCTCCCGCAAATCGTGCAGGCGTCGGTGTCAAATATCTGCTTCCAGGTGAAGTCACCGACCTGGGAGGCGCCGATCGTGTCCAGGTCTTCGACCTCCGCCAGGTTGGGCAGCGGTCGCATTGCCCCTTTGTGACGGTCGTGGACCGAAAGGAACATATTGGATGGCGATGTGAGCATGTGCCGAAGCTTTGTGGTCGGTAGCACCACGAGGAAGACGAGGAATGCGACGGCGTGGCCGATCCAGGCGACCTGATGGACAGCACCCGCCCCGGTTTCGGGAATCAGATACGACATCGGCAAGCCCACAAACGAGAATGCCTCGAAATCTGGTCGACCGGCCAGCGAAATCCTGGCTGCTTCGGTCACGAGACCGCTGAGCCCAATGAAAAACAGGATCCCGAGGATCCAGCCGTCCTCAGGTTTGGTCTTGCTTCGGATCCGCCACGGACGTTGCAGGTAACGACGTCCGATCGCCCACAGGAGGCCCCCCAGGAATAGGAGGGCGGCGAGATCCAGGATGGCGGAATAGACCTGGTATACCCCGCCTTCGAGGAACTTCCACGGCGTCGGAAGGAGATGGTCTATCTCGAGGGTCACCGTCCCGGCGAAGAGGACCAGAAACCCGTAATAGATCGCGGAGTGCATGAGACCCGCCTGACGATCTCGCATGAGCGTTTTCATGCGAAGACCCCGATCGAGTTGCCGGAGGCGGTCGCCCCAACGTCCCATCCGACGATCGCTCCCACCCTGTTGCCAGGATCTGGCGCGCTGGGCGAACAGGACCCCGGCCACTCCGACGAATGCGGCTGTGCCCACATAGAAGGCTGCCTGCAACCAACCGGGGATGTTGCCGAATACTTCTCGACCGACCTCTGG
>JAICND010000104.1 GCA_025929005.1 Acidimicrobiia bacterium | reverse complement strand
TATCGAGGACCGGGCCGAGATCAACTCCTGGTTCGAGACAGAGATGCCGGGTTCTGCCACCAAGCCCCTGTTCGACGAGGCGCGCCGGCTAGAAGTCGGGTTTTGCCTTGGCTATGCGGAGCTCACCTCCGACGGGCATCGCTACAACTCTCAAATATTGGTCGACCGCGGTGGGGCCACGGTTGGGATCTATCGCAAGGTCCACATCCCAGGACACGAAAACGATGAACCATGGCGGCCCTTCCAACACGCCGAGCGCCATTTCTTCGAGCCCGGCAAGGAGTTCCCGGTCTGGCATGCGTTCGGGGGCCTGGTCGGTATGGCGATCTGTAATGACCGGCGTTGGCCTGAAACCTATCGGGTGATGGGTTTACAGGGCGCCGAGATGATCCTCATCGGATACAACACACCTCTGTATTACGCGCCCGATCCTCAACAGAACGCTCTCCAGGCTTTCCACAACCACCTAGTCATGCAGTCGGGGGCGTATCAAAACGGTGCCTACGTGGTCGGAGTCGCCAAAGGGGGTTTGGAGGAGGGGGTTGATTCGCTGGCCCACACGGTCATCATCGCTCCGTCCGGGCAGATTCAGGCACAAGCCATCACCACCGGCGATGAAGTGGTTGTCGCCAGGATCGATCTCGACTATTGCCGGTTCTACAAAGAGACCCTGTTCGACTTCGGACGCTATCGAGTCCCCGAGGCCTACCGGCTCATCACCGAGCCGAGGGGCGCGGAGCCACCTCCGTCCAAAGCCAGCTCATGACGACGGTCGCCGCCCCAGTTGGATTTCGCCTCAACGGCGCTGAGGTGCGGGCTGCCGCCGATCACCCTCATCTCCTCGCCGCACTGCGTGAAGAACTCGGCGTCACCTCGCCCAAAGACGGATGTGCGCCCTCCGGCCAATGCGGCTGCTGCACTGTCCTGGTCGACGGCAAGGCCACCATCAGCTGCCAGGTGTCGATGGAGAAGGTGGCCGGAAAAGAGGTGACAACCCTCGAGGGCTTCGAGTCCGCCGAACGCGACCGATTGGCGCGGGCGTTTGCCGCCACCGGCGCCCTCCAATGCGGGTTCTGCACTCCCGGAATCGTGGTCAGGGCGAAGGCCCTGATCGATCAGAAGGGTTCCGGCCTTGATCGGGCCACCATCGAAAGCCGCCTCGGCGCCCATCTCTGCCGGTGCACGGGTTACACCAAAATCGTAGAGGCGGTCGAACTGCTCGCCTCAGGTGCACCGATCCCCGAAGCAACTCTTCCGGGCGGTATCGGCAAAGAGGGCATCAAATACGAGGCGAACAGCCTGGCTCTGGGCGACCGCGGGTTCATCGACGACTTTGCGATGTACGGGATGCTCCACGCCGCCCTCCGCCTCACCGATCATGCCCGCGCCGAAGTCCTTTCGATCGACACCGCTATGGCCCTGGCAGTTCCCGGGGTGGTGGCCGTGTTCACCGCGGCTGATGTGCCCGGCGAGCTGAAGGTGGGGCTGATCCACAAGGACTGGCCTGTGTTCATCCCTGTCGGTGGTCGCACCTCCTACTCCGGGGACGTGATCGCCATCGTCGTGGCCGAAGACGTGCGCACCGCCCGCCGCGCTGCCGACCTGGTCGAAGTCAAATACGAGGTTCTGAGGGCGATCACCGACCCGGTGGCCGCTATCGACGACGCCGACGATGCGGTGTGGGGGTTGGACGGAAACGTCCTCTCGCGCAGCGCCTACCAGAGGGGAGACGTCGAGGCCTCCCTCCAACAATCGGCTCATGCCATCCATGAGGTCTTCGAAACGCAAAGGGTCGAACACGCCTTCCTGGAGCCGGAGTCGACCCTGGCTATCCCCACCGGCGACGGCGGTATGCATCTCTATACCGGTGGTCAGGGTGTGTGGGACGACCGCAACCAGGTCGCCGCCGTCCTCGGAATCGAGGCCGACCGGGTCACCGCCGAGTTGGTGTCCAACGGTGGTGCCTTCGGTGGCAAAGAAGACATGGCCAACCAGGCTCAAACCGCTCTGGCGGCTTTCTTGTTGGATCGACCCGTCAAATGCACTCTCACTCGCGAGCAGTCACTGCACATCCATCCCAAGCGGCACCCCATCAGGATGGAAATTTGGGCAGGGTGTGACGCCGATGGCAAGCTGACGGCTTTCAAAGCCCGCATGATCGGCGACTCGGGGCCGTATGCCTCCGTCGGGATGAAGGTTCTGGAACGGGCCGCTGGCCATGCCACCGGCCCCTATTCGGTCCCGGTGGTGGATGTGGAGGCCCTGGCGGTCCGCACCAACAACTCGGTTTGCGGGGCCTTTCGCGGTTTCGGTGCCAACCAGGCGCAGTTCGCCATGGAAGGTGTGATCGATCGTTTGGCCGACAAGGTCGGTATCACCGGCTGGGAGATCCGTCGTCGCAACGTGATTACCCCGGGGGCTGTCTGGGGCGCCGGTCAAATCATGGATGACGGTTGCCTGGGTGCCCTCATGTGTCTTGAAGCCATCCAACCCCACTACGACCAGGCTCGCCTTGACGGTAAGGCTGTGGGACTCGGCCTCGGTCTGAAGAACTCGGGTCTGGGCAACGGCTTCAAGGAGGTCGCCCGGGCTGTCGTTCGATTCGACAGCGACGGTGGAGTCGAGGTCCGTCATTGCTGGACCGAGATGGGTCAAGGTGTCCACACGGTGGCTCTGCAGGTGGCGGTGGAGGAGTTGGGAGTTGCCCCGGAGAAAGTGCGGGTCATCGTCGACACCACCCGAGAGCTAGGTGCCGGTCAGACGACCGGTTCGCGGGGAACCTTGATGGGGGCGGGGGCAGTGGCGGCAGCCTGTCAGGCGGCGGTGGCCGACGGAATGAAGCCAGGCATCGACTATGAGGGGGAGTATCGGGTCGACTGGACCAACAGCCTCTCCGAAGGACTCGACAACCCGGTCATCCACTCAACTTTTGGATACGCCGCCCAACTGGTCGTGGCCGATCGTGAGTCGGGCAGAATCGAGAAGGTCGTCGCCGCTCACGACGTCGGCCGGGCCGTCAACCCCATGTTGTGCGAGGGCCAGATCGAAGGGTCGGTTCATATGGGTCTGGGTTACGCGCTCAGCGAAGATTTTCCGTGTGATGCGGAAGGCCGCCCCTCCAACATGACTCTTCGATCGCTCGAAATCATCCGACCGAAGGACATGCCGCCCATGGAGGTGATCCTGATCGAGTCACCGCAACCCAATGCTCCCTACGGGATCAAAGGGGTAGGGGAGATCGGCCTGGTGCCCACCGCAGGTGCAGTAGCGGCGGCATACCACGAACTCGATGGCGAATGGCGCAACCGTCTTCCCATCGAGAAACACCAACCCCTCCGTATTGGTTAGCGAAACCACTCCGGGTTTGGTGTGCGCTCATCACCATCTCTACTCGGCGCTCGCTCGGGGGATGCCGCCCACACCCAAGGTGGCCAGAACGTTTCGCGAGATCCTGGAACAGGTCTGGTGGCGACTCGATATGGCCCTTGACCTGGAGACGATCGAGTGGTCGGCCAAGCTCGGGGCCCTGGAGGCACTCGAAGCCGGGACCACCACCATCATTGACCACCACGAATCACCCAACGCTATCGAAGGCAGCCTTTCAGTCATCGCCGCCGCCTGCTCCGAGGTAGGGGTCAGAGTGCTCCCCGCCTATGGCGTTACAGATCGCCACGGGCCTCAAGGTGCCAAGCAAGGTCTGGCCGAAAACGAGCGGTTCTTGAAAGGGGGAGGGGAGGGGTTTGTTGGCATCCATGCCGCCTTCACCTGCACCGACGAAACGTTGGAGGCAGCCGCCGGTCTGGCGGAGGACCTGGGAGTGGGCGTCCACATACATGTCTGTGAGGGTCCCGAAGACCTGGAAGCACCACCACGTCTCATGCATTTGAGCCGTCCTGACTGGCTGTTGGCCCACAGCGTGCACCTCACCACCGATCACCAGATCCAAGGGACCATCGTCCATAACCCGGCGTCGAACCTCAATACCGGGGTCGGTTATGCGGATCCTCGCCGTTTCGCCAATCCGGTGGCGTTGGGGACCGACGGGATCGGAGGCGATGTCCTCGGGGCATTCCGTTTGGCCCACTACCTCCATCGATCGGTCGAGCCCACCGCCAGTCCCGAAGCTGCCTGGCGGTGGCTTGCCACCGGGTGGGACCTGGTTCCGTCCGCAAAGATGGACCGCGTGACCTGGTCGTATTCGCCGATGGAGCCCTGGCATGTGGCCTTCACACCAGTGGTGCGGCCACTGGAGATCGAGATCAACGGTGAGGTCGTGTGGAAAGATGGGGCGCCCACCCGGGTCGACCCCGACGAGATCCGCGTCAAAGCCCAGGAGCAGGCCAGAAGGCTGCACGCACGCTTATGACCGCCCGCCTTGCTCTGTATCTGCAGGACGCCCACTCGATCAGCGACGGCATCGACTATGTCCGTTATGCCGAGGAGAAGGGCTTCGAAGCGGTGTGGCAGGCCGACTCACGCTTGGTTCGCGACGCCACCATTCCGATGGCTGCCTTCGCGGCAACAACCAAGACAATCAAAGTCGGAGCGGCCGTGGTCGATTGTTGGTCCCGCAACCCCGCCCGCCTGGCTTCAACCTTCGCCACCCTGGACGATCTCGCCCCCGGTCGAATCCTGTTTGGGGTCGGCGCCTGGTGGGACCCGCTGGCCTCCAAGGTGGGGATCGATCGCAGCAAACCGCTGGCGATGATGAAAGAGATCGTCACCGTGGTCAGAGCGCTTCTGGCCGGAGAACGAGTCACGTTTGACGGGCAACATGTCCATCTTGACGGCGTTGAGATCGACTACGTCCACCAGGAGCGGGGTCCCAAGAACATTCCCATCTACATCGGGGCGACCGGGATGAAGATGATGGAGCTGACCGGCGAAATCGCCGACGGAGTCGTCCTCAACTACCTCGTCACCCCCGCTTACAACCGTCGGGCTCTCGAACACCTGGCCGTGGGGGCCATGCGGTCAGGGCGATCGCTCTCTGACATCGACCGTCCCCAACTGATCGTTTGTTCCATGGCCGAAGACCGGTCCGAAGCTATCGACGCGGCCCGGATGCTGGTCACCCAATACCTCGGACAGCAGCCCCACATCATGAAAGCCTCCGGAGTGCCCGAGGCGCTGCTCGACGAAATACACCAGGTGCTGACCTGGCCAGCTACCCACGACCAACTGGTTGCCGCCGCCCGCCTCGTTCCTGACGAGATCGTCCAAATGATCTGTGCCGCCGGGACACCATCGGAATGTGTGGACAAGGTGGCGGAGTACACCGCCACCGGCTGCACAAGTCCGATTCTGTATCCGCTGGGTCCTGACGTGCGAATGATGGTCGACACCTTCGCCGATGTGAAAGGAAGCCAGTCTTGAAGCACCTGTCGATGTCGGAACTCGAAGCCGGCCTCCTCAAAATTCGAGAGGCACCGAGGGAGCAGGGAACCCTCGAGCTGATCGTGAGGCGTCCTGCGGTCGATCTCCGAGAAGTGGTCGAGGTAGCCGACCTCGACCTGGAAAAGGGCCTCGTGGGAGACAGCTGGATTCACCGCCCCAGCCGCAGCACCCCGGATGGTTCGCCAAATCCTTTGATGCAGCTCAACGTCATGAGCGTCCGAGCTATATCGCTCATCGCCCTAGATCCGGAGCGGTGGTCGCTGGCCGGCGACCAAATGTACATCGACCTCGATCTGAGCTTGGAGAACCTGCCGGCCGGCTCGCGCCTTTCCATCGGTGACGCGGTGATCGAGGTGACCGAGCCGCCCCACCGGGGATGTCAGAAGTTCTCCAGTCGATTTGGTGCTGATGCTCTCCGGTTCGTCAACTCGGAGGAAGGTCGAATGCTGCGGCTGCGTGGGCTCAACGCCCGCGTGGTAGTAGCCGGAAGCGTCCGCCGTGGCGATGCCGTGACCAAACAACCGACTCCGGTGACAGCGGTCTGAAGACCTTCGGTCCCCGGTTTGCCCGGCTCTGGGCCGGTGTCGGTACCTCCAATGTGGGGGATGGCCTTCGGCTCGGCGCCGTTCCGCTCCTCGCCGCCTCCATTACCCGCGACCCCGGTTTGGTCGCTGGCCTCACGGTGGCCCTGAGAGTTCCCTGGTTGCTCTTCTCGATACCGGCTGGAGCTGTCATCGATCGCCTC
>JAICND010000024.1 GCA_025929005.1 Acidimicrobiia bacterium | reverse complement strand
GACACCGAGGGCGTTACCAACAGCCAGCCACCCAAAGTGACTCTTGTTGTTCTAGCGCTGTTCCAGGCAGGGTTGATCCTCGCTCTGGAAGGTCCGGCCAGACGCTGGCTCGAACGGGAGAAGCTGTGGGCCAACGTCGTCCTGATCAACGGCCGCATCATGACGATCTACTTATGGCACCTCACCGCCATGATCACTCTGATCGGCGGTTCACTGCTGTTCGACGGCGTCGGTCTGCGGATCCCGGTCAACACCCAGGAGTGGTGGCTCACCCGCCCACTCTGGATGGCCGCCCTCATCGTCATGACGATCCCATTCATCCTTGTATTCGGGAGGTACGAGCGACCCAACCCTGACAACCGTCCGGCTCCACCTTTGTGGAGACCGATCGCAGCGGTGGTGGTCACCTGCGCCGGGCTTGGGTTACTCGCCTATGCGGGGATCTCCGACGAGAGAGGTCTCAACGGCCTCACCCTCTCCCTGCCTTTCGCCGCCGCCATCGCCGGCGGAATCGGTGGGGCTCGTCGCTGGGAGAAAAGGAACCGCGAACCCAGGGTTCCAGCTCCCAGAAGTGGGAGTTAGAACCCTGGGTTCGCGGTTTTTCACGGCGACGATGGGTATGCCAGTGCTGTTGCGGTGACCTCGAACCGGTCGTCACCAAGGGACAGCAGGCGGATCAATCCGAAGGGGACTTCCCGAACCAGTTCCACCGACACGCTGAGTCGAGCGGGGTCGAGTTGAATCACCGGGGCCGCGGATAGGCGGCCTCCACCCGAGGACTCGGACAACACGGCTAGCGCTCGATCGGCAGCCTCGCCGGGGTCGAGTCTCAGCTCACCTGTGGATCGGTACGCCTCAAGGTCGATCGCGCTAGCTGCAGCAATGGCAGCCGAGTCAGCAAGCCCCGCCAGGTCCTGGCGCTCTCCCAGCACTCTCCAAAGCTCAGCCGAGAGGGCGCCGACCATCAACACCGAAAGTGCCAGACCCAGGAACCAGATGGGGGCGGAACCCCGATCATCCCTCACGACCTGCTCCGATAAGGGTCGATCTGTTCGGCGTGGATTGCGGTTACCGTCATATCTCCGATCGGAAGGAACGCCGAAACCTCCGGGACCCCCACGACCACTTCCACCGTGACGACTCCGCCTCTTTCGAGGCTGCAGAGGTCCTCACCGCAGAATCTCACGTCGATTAGCCCCGGATCGATGTTGTGTCCCACGGCCAGGGTCCTTACAAGATTGCGGGCGTGGAGGTAGCCGCTCTCGGTGGGGTTGAGGACAAGGGTGCGGGCTGCTTCCGCGGCCGCACGGCGAGCGAAGTTGTGGTGTTCGAGGACCGGAGCGACCGATAGCACCATGACTGCTACCGGGACCACGATCAGCATCAGTCCCATCGCCAGCTCAAGGGGGCTGGCTCCCCGCTCGCTAGACATCACTCTCTTTGACACCTCGCACCTCCACGTCCAAGGAGATATCCGGAACTCCTGGTACCCATGAAGAGAACGTGGCATTGGCTGAGGCGATCACCTGGTCGGCCACAACGACGCAGAAGGTTGAGATGTCATCGCCGAAGGGCCCTGCAATCAGTCCGTCCAGAATTTCGTCAATGCCGTCCCGGCATTCGGCAGCACCGGCCGGGGCCGGAGTTGCGCGTCTGATCCCTTCGTCCAAGGCCGAGCGAATGACGCCGTGCGCGTACTGGACCGCCACCAGGTTCAGCAGGATCGCCAGAAAGACCATCGAGAACGAGGCCAACAACACCCACTGCGCAGTGGCCATCCCGCGCTCTTCGGTCAGTTAGTGCCTCCTCCAAGGATTTGGGTCCGGATCCAGTTGACCACGTCGACGCCAAGGGTCTGCAGGACTCCCCAGATGACGACCAATGCTGCAATCGCGAGCGCGGCGTTGCCCAACAATTCCGCGGTGGATAGACCCCTCTCATCCTCGCGCACCCTCGCCAGGAATCGAGCAAAGCGGATCGCCAACTCGCCCATAACCATCCTCCTCTCCGTTGCTAGCTCCAGTTGAAAAGAAGCGAAGGAAGTGGCGCCCCCACGAACAGCAGCATTACTGGCGCCAGGATTCCGATGATCGGCACCAGCATGGCGGCTCGACGTTTGGTCGCGGCCCTTCGGATCGCTTCTCGTCGTCCCTCTCTTACGTCCTCAGCCAACGCCAAAAGCGATAACCCCAGGTCGGCCCCGCGTTCGTCCGCGGCGGCCAGCAGCGCATAGGTCCGCGCGCATTCCGACTCAGGCGTGAGAGCCGCGATCCGCCGGAACGCATCGGCTGCCCTCATGCCCGCCCTGTGCAGACGGAGCGCCTCAGCAAGCTCCCCAACAACCTCTCCCCGGCCACGTTGACAGACCTGGGATACGGCATGCACGACTCCGCCCCCTGCGCGAATCCGCATGGCCAGAAGTTGGTTGACCGTGTAGATCTCGATCCTCATGCGCTGCCGACGAACTTCGACGGTGCGATCGATCCGGCCTCGCTGACGCGCGGTCCCTATTACCGAGCCCAGCAGAGCCAATGCCGCGCCGCGGCCACCGGGCAACTCCAAGGCGATGGCCGCCATCACGGATAGGCCAAGCCATGTGAACCCGGCCGTGACCTGCTTGACCCGATAGGCGTTGACAGCCTCAGCACCGCCAAGACCGGGAAACAGCCCGGACTGCCGCAGACGCAACGACAGTCCCTCTTCGTCTTCGGAGTTGAGCACTCGACCGAGTCGCCTGGCCAGCCAACCGGCCACTCGTGCTCCCATAGACCCAATCTTCGTCGTCGCCTCCACAGTCCCCAGAGCACTCCGTGCAGCCAGTCCGTATGGGCGGACTCGACCAGCAAGTCGCGGCGCTGGTGGCACCAAAGCCCTCATAGTCAGGGCTGCCGCGACTGCGCTTAGAAGCGCGGCCACCACCTGCAGCACCACCGGACTCATGACGGCCTTCCCACGAAGACTCGAGGTTCGTCGGGTTCGCGCCCCAAGCGCCCGACCAGCCACATCCCAAAGAAGCTTGCCGCCCCGCCGATCAGGACGACAAAACCTCCTGCCACCGACTGATAAAACTCACGAAACGGTCCCGGTCGGACCGTCATGAAGATGAGAACGAGCCAGGGGATCACGAACACGATCCGGGCGTTGATCTTTTGCTCTAGCGCCAATGTCTCGATCTCCTCCATAGCCCAGGCATCACGGGTGGTCGCCTCGGCGAGGTCTCGAAGAATCTCAACCACGATGGACCCGCCCCGATCGTGGGCGAGAATGAGAACCTCGAGCACGCGATCGGACCCGGGGTGGGCTAGATCCGATTTGGTGACCTCGAGGGCGGCTACGACTCCGACGGCCCTGGAGAGCTTGGGGTATGACTTCAAAGCGTCCCGCAGCGGCCGCGGTCCTGAGGCAGCAAGTTGATCAAGAGCTCTGGAAAGGGACGTCCCCGACGAAATCGATGCAATTAGATCGCGTAGACCGTCGGGCCATGCTCGCTGCAGGTCCGTCAATCGCTGTGCTCGCTTTTTCTCCATCAAGGCTCGCGGGACATACGCCGTGCCGATGGCCGGCAACAGGGCAATCGGCCAGACGCCCGAAATAGCCCATACAACCGCGAACACGAGGAGGGCGCCACCGCTTACGAGCACGCTGAATTTCCGTCGGCTGATACCCAACCCCGCGGGTACACGCGATCGGCTTGCACGAATGCGCGGGGACACACCTCGAGAGCGAGCAGGAGGCCAGGCCCCGGTGAGCGCGCCTATCAACAGTGCCGCCGCAATCGCCGTGAGCCATGCGGCCAGCAGGTTCACAGGAGGCTTACCCGACCCTCGAGGACATCTCGGAGCCCGACACCTTCCGGCAGCGACCTCTCGAGTCGTTCGGCCATCTGGTCAGGCGGGTAAGCGCCTGTCCAGGCCAACGGACTCCCAAGTTGGGAACGCACAAAGATCGGTTGCGTAGAGAAGTCGTCATGGAGGGCGGGGACCAGGGCCAAGACCTCGACCACCTGACGACGAACGGGGCTCTCCCGGGCGCCGGTGGCGTCGCGATCGAGGTGGATTACGAAGTCGAGTGATGATGAGAAGATCTTTCGCACAACTGGTTCGGGGACGTTCTCTCCCGCCATCAAGGCTGCGTTCACCAGGGCTGCCAGGGCGTCACGGGCGGTGTTGGCATGGATGGTGCAGGAAAACCCGCATCCCGCGTTGACCGCCCGCGTCAGCTCGAAGGCCTCCGATCCCCTTACTTCTCCAACCACAATTCGGTCGGGGCGCATCGCCAGAACGACCTTGACCAGATCCCGCAAACTGATTTCGCCTTTGCCCTCCAACGAGGGAGGACGTGCCTCGTAGTAGGAACCGTGAGTCAGCGGAACATGCAGCTCCCGCACCTCTTCGCAACAGCGGACGCAGTGTCCCGCCGGCACGGCCTGAATGAGAGCTGCCAGCAGAGAGGTCTTGCCCGACCCTGGAGGGCCCGACACCAAAAAGGAGGCGGAAGTCCGTGTCGCCGCGACCAACAAGCTTGCAGCTGGGATGGTCAGCGAGCCGAGCTCGACCAGTGATGTCAGCGTCTCGCGACGCAACGCGTATCGACGGATCGTCACCGAGAGCTGGTCGGCAATGGGCGGAATCACTGCGGTCAAGCGGGCAGCTCCATTGAGGACCCGAGCCTGAACGATCGGACTCGAGGCATCCAGCCGGCGATCGGTCTCCGCAAGCAAGCGGTCGACCACATGCCTGTTCTCAGCCTCCGAGGTGGGTTGATCGAGTCCTCGAAGTCGGCCCGAGCTCTCCAAAAACGAAACCCTCGCTCCCTCCACGAATATCTCTTCAATGTCGGCCCGGCCGAGAAGGTCGGTGATCGGCCCGTACTCGGCCACCGATCGCAACACCCGATCGACCATCTGCCGCGGATCATGAAGAGACCGTCCTTGACCGAGATGCGCGCGCCGCTGATACTCCTCGACGGCTCCTGCCACCAACTGCCGTACCGTTTCGCGGTCGCCGCTCGGGTCGATTCTCCCGGCCTCCACCATTTCGAGCGCTCGTCGGCGGATCTCCTCGTAGGCAGGAGCGAGAGTCACGTCCTGGCGATCCGATCAGCCAGTTTGCGAACAGTGCGCACATACAAACCTGAGGGCACCAGAGATCCCGTCCACGCCGCCGTCTCCACCGCCGGATCCTCAGGCAAGAACGAAATGGCAGCGCCGGGGATGGCCCTATCGATCTCTTCCATCACTTCAGCCCGCCGGTATCGGGAACGCGGTCGCCGATTTACGACGAGATGCATGAAGGCGGTCGAATTGAGCTCGGTGGAATCGGCCGCCCACGTCAACAAGCGGGTGATCCCCACAGGAGTCGGCAAGCCCACCCCCACGAGACAATCGGCCATAGCTACCACCTGGCGGGTGATTCCAAAACGACCGGTGTCAGCGAAACCGACCTGCTCGAGAAGGCTTCCACAGTTGACGACCACATGTTGAAACTGACTGCAGAGCTCGGCCAGCAGGTCGCCGATTTGGCCGGGACGGATTTCCATCCAATCGCGCTCACCGGATAGACCTGTTAACACCATGAATCGATCAAAACTGATGAGCGTCTTTCGGAGGGTGTCCGGACGATGGTTGAGCACGTCCAATGCCGAACGAAGGTTGGGCAACATTGGCAGCCCGAGTCTCTGTGCAAGGGAAGCCGACACTTCATCGGCGTCGATCACTACGGTCGGTCCCCTACTGGAAAGGCGATGAGTCAATGCCACTGCCAGTTCCGTGGCTCCGCAACCCCCCGGAGGACCGCCCACCACATACAGATTGCGCTTCGAGCGAACCGCAGCGTTGGGCTTGACCTCCACCGGAATCGGTTCTTCGGTGAGAGCGAGGGTACGCAACGCAATCACGAATTCGTCGGCCTCGGCGTCAGCCTCGATCACGAGGTCGACACCACACTCGAGCAGCCGTTCCTTGCCGTCGGGAGCCTCAATCGGGTCGAACACGCCTAGGACCATCCTCCGTTGGCGCCGCATCTTCTCTACCAAGCGCGGTGTCAGGAACGAGCAGATGTCATCGATGATGAGGACCTGAAATGCCTCGGTAGTGGCATCTTCAGCAGACAGGACCTGCGCCCGAACCCGAGCCCCACCGTGATCTGCCAGAAAGCGATGGATGCGATCTGGCCAGTCTCGTGCAGAGATCGCCAGGGCCACTTCGATCTCGGTCAAGGTGCCCCCTCCGATTGGTCGGTCGGCGCTGCGCCGGTGGAGCGGACCAGTTCGATCTTGCCGTCATTGATGGCAGCCGCAACTTCCAATGCCGACGCTTCTGTAACGGCCAGGACCACGTGGAAGCCGGTGGACCCGGCGAGGGCAGCGCGGTCCGGCGTCGCAACCGATAGCACCTCCGCTCCGATCAAAACGTATCGGGGACCGGACTCGGTCACATGAATCAGGTCGATCCGATCGCCGGCGACCAACGCGCCTCCGACTGCGTGGGCAGGATCAATCGGCACACTCATGGCCCGCAAACCTTCGGCGCCAGCCGCGGGAAGCAGAGCGGATCGATGTAGAAGTTCGCCTGCCACCAGTTGCCGGGTCGCCACCATCCCGACCAATTGCTCTACTTCGTTTGCCTGAAAGAGGCTTGACAGGATGTCCGCATCCACGTCCACTTCAACGAGGCGAATGTCCTCAGCGTCGACCACCTCACCGGCTACCACTCCCGTTCTGACGGCGGCCACTGGGGTTGTGTCATCGCGGCTGCGCAGGATCACAAGATTCACGGCAAACGCGAGAACGGCCGCAAGCACCATGAGCAGATGGGCGGCGGAAAGACGACTAAGAGGGTTCCGCCGACGCAGCCGCGTCGGGACCGGCGGATATCCGTGATCCTGCTCGCTCGCTACCAGAATGTCCCTCCCACCCTCACCGACCGGGGCAAACTACGCAGCGGGAGGTGTGCCTTGTCGAGAGCGCGAAAATCGTGACCTGGCCCGACGATCAGTTCGAGGAGCTTGCCACAGAGTTGAGACGGCGCGTCGGGGCCGAGTTCGTGATGGAGAGCGCTGAGATCGAGCAACTCGCCGAACTGCAACGCCGGCGACGAGCGGACCTGGCGGAATCGGCCCGGCGCGCTATGCATCGCGGCGATCGGGTCACCATCACATGCCAGACCGGGCGATGGTCGGGTCAACTCTTGACGGTGGGTGACGACTATCTCGTGTTGGAGGCGGTCGACACATGGATCGAGGCGCACCTGCCTTCGGTCGGACTCGAAATCGAACCCGCCCGATCGGGAGGCAGGTCGGGGTCGCCGGCGTCGGTGACCTGGCGCGCCAGGCTGACCGAACTCGAACTCGAAGGTGACACCGTCACGGTGCTCGCTCCCTCGGCCAACATCGAGGTCACTGGAACAATCGAGGTGGTGGCCGCAGACCACATCGTTGTGGCAACCGGGGACCGCATAACGGTGCTGCCGACCACGCTGATTGCGGTGGTGCTTCGACAGCGTTGATGCGGTCGTTGCTCGGTCCAATCCCTCCTCCCAGCTCGACAGGTTCCACCATGCGTGATTTCCGGCCGCGATGGAAGGGGGTCGCGGTTTTAGAGGTCTTCGGCTACCTCCGACTCGTCGGAGGCTTCGGACGCCACTGCGGGGTGGGCCTTCAAGAATTCGATGATCTCGGAGGTAATGAATCGAAACGTCCGTCCCCCCGGGATCTTGTACGCGGGCAGACGGCCCTCGCGGGCATAGCGCCGCACCATCTGCACGTTCATCCCCAACAAGTCAGCGACCTGGGCCGCATCCAGGATCGGAGGCAGGTCACGCCAATCCGCCACAGCGTCCTCCTTTGTTCTACAAAGTGAGCTTACGGTGGTCGATGCGCAGCCGGAAGAGGGGTGAAGTCCCCTTGTGGAAGTACGCTGGTCCGGTGACATCATCAGAGCAACAAGCGATCCCACCCGATGTAGTCGAAGCCCAACCAGTGGAGATGGCCTCCGAGGAATCCTCAGCGATCAGATCCCCGAGCAAGTTGATCCGCATCGCCTCGATGACCCGGGCGATGTTGGAGGAGGTCAGGCATGCACCTCTCGACGATCAGGGGCGGGCCCGGTTGGCAGCGGTCCACGGTGCCACCCTTGAGGAGCTGCGGGAGATGCTTCCGGGAGAGTTGCTCGACGAGTTCAACGAGATCATGGTCCCCCTCGATCGCTCTTCGCCGTCCGAAGCCGAGCTTCGCATCGCCCAAGCGCAGCTGATCGGCTGGCTGGAGGGACTGTTTCATGGGATTCAGGCTTCCCTTTTCAGCCAGCAGATGGCGGCCCAGGCCCAGCTGCAAGAGATGCAACGGCGCGCTCAAATTGGCCGTGGCGGCGAGACCGAGCAGGGCTCGGGGCTGTACCTCTAGCGGTTGGGAACTTTATCGCCGACGGTGATGCCCTCGTCGGAGATGACGAAGTTCCGCACCGTGTGGTCGTGCTGGCTGCCGCGGGTCTTGAGGATCGTGATCGCCCGACTGAGTTCTCCGCCCTCTGCCACATGGTGAAGGAGGATCACGTTGTCGGAGACGTGTGATATTCCCCGTTCGTCTAAGCGAGTAATGGCATAGAACTCGGCGCTTTCCTGGGTCATGACGAGTCCAATGCCGGCTTTCGAGAGCCTTTGCAGCAACGAGTACATGTACTCCCGAAAGCGGATCTCATCTGCCGCCGCCAGCCGGATGTCACCAAGGCTGTCGATCAGAACTCGTTTGGCGCCCACTCGCTCGACTGTGTCAAGGAGGTCATACACCCACTCGTCGATGTGGAGGTCGACCGGTGAGCGATACATCAGCTCCACGTTGTCCTCGGCCAGCGACCAACCAAACCCCGAGCACATCCTCTCGAGCTGCATCGGGTTCTCCTGGAGAACCGCGATGACCCCGGGTTGGCCTTGGCGGGCACCGGCGAAGATGTAGTGGAGACCCAGCAAGGTCTTGCCTGCTCCGGCGGGCCCGGCCACCAGAGTGGAAGTCCCCCCCGTGAAGCCGTCGGCCAACATCTCGTCGAGGCCGGAAACCCCCGAGTCCAACCGCTCAGCTGAGAGGTGGTAGCTATCGGTATCGTCAACATCAGCGAGGCGGGGAAAGCAAGCGAGACCTGAACTGGAAAGGCGGTATGCGTGGCGACCGGACCTGAAGTCGCTGCCCCTCAGCTTTGCTATTTCCAGCACCCTATTCTCGCGATGACCCACCCTTTCAAACCTCAGTCCTACAACGGCGTCGACCACCGCAAATTCCGGATACTTGGCTCCGTCATTGAGCGCGTACTCGCCCAGCAGAAACGTGGTGACAGGGAAGGCTGACAGCATCCCGGCCAGGTGGTGGAGAAAACTGCGCAGCTCGCCCGTATCTGTGACGTAGTCGTGGATCACCTTGAAGCTGTCGATGACCAGAACCCCAGGGGTGCGGGTCTTCAATAATTCCTCCACATTCTCCAGGAGGGCCTGGAGACCACCCTCCGCCAAGACGTCGCCGAAGTCCTGATAGAAGACCGACGTGCCGACAGCTTCCTGATCGAAAAAGTCCAGGGTCTCGCCATAGCGGAGGATCTTCTCCAAAGGCTCCGAAACAGTCGAGAGATAAAGACCGGGCCGCTGCGTAGTGGCGTTAGCGAAAAGGAATTGTTGGGCGAGGATGGTTTTGCCGGCTCCCGGCAAGCCGGTGATCAGAACGATCCCATTGGGTCGGAGGCCGCCATCGAACACCTCATCCAGTCGCTGGTCTCCACTCGACACACGATCGACGCTCATGGCGCTTTCCTGGCGGTGACCACACTCGTCCTGAGAATGTCGCGAACCGTCGATACCAACTGAAGGGGGTCGAGCGGCTTCTGGAGGAAAGCGTCGGCGCCGGCATCGAGGGCAGCCTG